>CAZLPE010000115.1:2976-4411 GCA_964561325.1 uncultured Flavipsychrobacter sp. | reverse complement strand
TTATCTGCCTTTTTGTGCCAAGACTCTGCGATACGCGTGTTGTGTTGCCTGATCCGGGATTACACAACTCAGATTTCTACTTTTCAGAAAGTAGAAATCGTTGATAGCAGCTATATATTTTGGCATTATTCCTCTTGTTCGTGGCGGCTATATATCAGTTCTAACTCACGCCTCAGTTCTTCCTCGTCGGGCAGGTATAGTTGGTATTTTTGTACAAATAGCCTGGAGTCGGTGTGGCTCATGGCATATTTTATTTGCAATTCATCGCGACTTCGTGCCAACACTATTCCTATTGGCGGATTATCGCCCTGTACATTCTGTTCAGCTTCCATATAGCCGAGATACATATTCATTTGTCCTACATCTTCGTAGCCAGCTTCCTCTTTCTTTAAATCTATCAATACAAAACACTTCAGTATTCGGTGGTAAAACACCAAATCTATGTAGTGGTGTCTGTTGTTGAGCGTGATGCGGTATTGCCTGCCTATAAAAGCAAAGCCTTTGCCCAGCTCTAATAAAAAATCTTGCAGTTGATCTATCAATCTCGCTTCCAAACTCGATTCTGAGATATAATATGGCTCAGGTATTTTCAGAAATTCAAATACATAAGTATCTTTCAGTAAGTCTTCGGGTTTTTCTATTATCTGCCCCTTATTAGCCAATTGCAGTATTTCGCTCTTATTTTTTCCGCTTGCGAGTCTCAAAAAAAGCGACGTCGTTTTTTGTCGCTTCAGTTCTCGTATACTCCAGTTTTCTATTATACATTGTTGCTCATAAAAGCTACGTTCTATAGCATTATCTATCTTCAACAATTCTATATAGTGGCTCCACGTCAATTGGTGCGACAGTGTCGCACCAATTGGATACTTGATGTAGAATTGCCGAAATCTCTTCATATTACTCAGGCTAAAACCCTTGCCATAGCTTAGCGACAGGTCTTTGGCCAGCGCCTCCAGTAGCCCAATACCATATACTGCTTTTGCATTGCCTCCCTGCTCATAGTCTACAATATGTTTGCCTATTTGCCAGTAGGTTTCTATCAGGGCGCTGTTTACCGCCTTTACCGCCTTGGTTTTTCCACTTATATAGGTAGTGGTTATATCGTGCAGCAGCGATGAATAAAAATTGTTGTCTCCCGTACGTTCCATTGCAATAACTCTGTATTTTCAGTAAACAAATTGCTCACCTTAAAAGTAAGTTACTTTTAGTATACCCCAAAAACACCGAACACATATACCGGCTATTATAACCAGCGCAACAAATAATCTATACCACTCAGGTAGTACCCCTCAGCGCTTTGCGAATACCCAAATAACAATACATACAATTGCCACATGATGACATAAGATTATCTTTTTATCAAAAAAATAATCTATAAGCCGGAATAGGTATAAAACCCTGCCCCGCCTACCCCCCAACCATCGACTAAAGACTA
>CAZLPE010000115.1:0-2876 GCA_964561325.1 uncultured Flavipsychrobacter sp. | reverse complement strand
CGGAATAGGTATAAAACCCTGCCCCGCCTACCCCCCAACCATCGACTAAAGACTAAAAAACTACCTGATATAGCTGCGCAGCTTGTAGGTAAACACCAATAAATAATACCGCTGCAGCACATAGCTGCGGGTGTCTTGTATGTAGGTTTCGGTGATGCTGCGCTGTATGTTGTTGTTCTCGTTGAGCGCATCAAAAACGGTAAGCCGTATATCGCCCTGCCGCTTACGGAACACTTTTTTGCCTATGGCTATATTGCACAGCAAATAATCCTGATTATAGCCTGCCGACAGACCTGTATTGTACTGATAATTGAGCGTAGTATTGAATATTATACCCTTTGGCAACGTGAGATTCACGGTTGCTTTGCCGGTATTGTTTACATACTGCGCATTGGCCTGCCTATTGATGCTGTTGGCATTGGCGGTCAGGTTCATGTTCCACGACAGATGAAAATCTATGGCCTCGCTTATGTTGCTGCTTACCGATGCCGTGATACCCGCATTTTTTGTATCCTGATAGTTGAGCCGCTCATTGATGATAGATTGCGAATGGCTATAGCTCGCATTAATGCTCAGGCTGATGTTGCACTTAATGGCCGGCAGCGGCATACCATAGTTCAGGTTGGCCGACAGGTTGCTGTTGCCGCTTATGTTTACGGGCATGGTCAGTTGCGACCCGCCCGGCAGTTTTACCTGCTCTATTACGGTATCGGTAGCTATTATTACCGACCTGCTGGCAACGTTGTTTTGCGCATAACGCCCGTTTACGCTCGCCGAAAACGTGCGCTTCGCCACAGGCGAGCTGGCATAATACCTTACTACTATACTGTGCTGGTAGGTCTGTTTCAGGTTTGGGTTGCCGGTATACAGGTGTAGCGGGTCGGCATTGTTTACCACGCGCTGCATCTGGTAGAGCGACGGTAGCTGCACCCCGGTATTGTAATAGCAATCTATACTTTTTGTTTTGCTGAATTTGTAACGCACCGTCACCGACGGCAGTATGTTTTCGAACACATGAGTGAGCGCCAGGGCTACGGGCAACCGCTGGGTGTTGGTTAGCTGGGTGCGCTGGTAGTTGGCGCCAGCCGATGCTTCCAGCTTTTCGGTGCGCCACATATAGCTGCCGCCGCCCTTGTGGGCTATGCTGGCGCTGGTCAGCGCGCTGGTTAGGGCAGTATCGGGCAGGGTGTAGCCGCCCGTAGCTGCTGCATAGTTGGCCACATCTTTATTGTTTACAGACGGGGCATAGGTAGCGTTGTATTCTATTTTCACTGTGCCGCGCTTGCCTGCCGGTTCGGTATAGGTGGCGTTGGCCTCGGTGGTTGTGGTAGTTTGCATGGCGGCGGTTTGCTGTTTCAGGGTGCCGCTTAGCCACGGGCTGGCATAATACACGTTTTCGGCATGCTGCAGCGCCACGCTCTCTGAGCTGTTTTGGTTAAGGTTCAGGTTGGCCGACAGCGTGCGCCCTTTCTTACCTGCAAACAAATGCCTGTACAGCAGGCTGCCCGCCATGCTCAGCGAGGTGCGGTCGCTGCTGTTGCGACTGTATATGCTGTTTACCTGCGCTATGCCCCTGCTGGTAGCGCCCTGCCGCACCGACGATCCATCGGCAATATTTATACTGGCGCTGGGCTGCCACAACAGCGAGTTGAGCGAATCGAAGTAATAGTTGATGCGCAGGTTGAGGCGGTGCGCCGTACTGAGGGCATCGGTAGGGCGGGTTTCGTTGTATACCAATCCCGAATCGGCGGCGGTAAAAAATGCCTTATGCATTTGCACATCCGACACCGTAGCCACATGGCTAAACGCATAGCTACCCGATATTTCGCCCTTCCGGCCCAGGCTATCGGTATAGTTGATGCCCGCAGCGCGCGTTGCAGTGTTGCCGCTGCCGCCGCCTGAGGGGTTGCTTTCCGTAAAATTCTGTGCATTTACATTGTTGGCCTGGCCGGTAAGGGTTATGCGCCTTTTTGTGCCAAAGCTACTCAGCGAGTAGCCGGCGCCATAGCGGGCATATACGGTACGATCGCCGCCGCCGCCCGCATATATATTGCCAAACACCCCTTTTTTCTTATCGGGCTTGGTTACTATGTTTATGGTTTTAGCGGTGGGGCCCTCGCTGAAACCCGTAAATTTTTCCTGCTCTGTTTTTTCGTTATATACCTGCACCTTGGCTATCATTTCGGCGGGTATGTTTTTGAGGGTGGCTATAGGGTCGTCGCCAAAAAACGGCTTACCATCTACCGTCACCTTCACCACGCTTTCGCCATGGGCAGTTACTTTTTTATCGGCTATATCTATGCCCGGCATTTTGCGCACCAGGTCGGCGGCATCGGCATCGGGATTGGTTTTGTAGGCGCCGCTGCTATACTCTACCGTATCGCCGTTTTGGCGCACCGCCGGGGCTTTCTCGGTTACCTTTACCTCGGGTAGCATATGGTCTGCGGGTAGCAACACCACCAAGCCCAGGTCTACGTTTTTGTTGGTTATCCTGAAGCTATCGGCGTAGGTAGCCGATCCGGCATAGGCAATGGATATATAGTAATGCCCTGCGCTCAGTTGGCCTATCAATATATACCCTCCGGTATCGGCTGCAGCGGTAATCGGTTTCGCGCCCACAGCAGTAAGGGCAACAGCCGCCTGCGCTGCCGGTAGCCCATGCACGGTAATCACCTTGCCGGAAACGGTATAGGGCTGAGCCACAGCGGCGCTACAGCACACCAACAACCCAATAAAACCAAGCAGGTACTTTATCATGGCTACAAAACAACCTAAACGGGCGGTATTTATTGTGGGGGATGGGCGGGGAAAGGTAAAATAGCTCTACTGACCTACTCCACTACTACCACCTTTGCCGACCACCTGCCCGCCGGAGT
>CAZLPE010000114.1:8331-12008 GCA_964561325.1 uncultured Flavipsychrobacter sp. | reverse complement strand
GCATACGAAAACTTAGTTAGTAGCGCGGAGCTGCGCGCAGTAAAAGCAGGTCAAAAGCAGACTTTAGCGCGTATATCAGACTTTCTGGGCGTGGTGCCGTCTATAACCGGAAAGATAGAGCTGGTATACGAGGGCGAGCAGGAAGGCCCGCTAAATGTTGCGCACAGACTAATTGGGCTTGCCATCCGCTCGGTTTTTCTTAAATACTTCCCCGATCCACAAACGTTTAAAAAAGGCAGAGACGCTCAAAAAGCCAAACCAAAACCAAGCCCTTATCAACCAGTGATAGATTGGTTTGGCAAGGGCAACGACCTGACGCTTATGCAAAACGACAGCGACGATACGTACATAAATCAATTGTATAAGGTAGACGGTCTGTATGCAGCAGTGAAACAATTTTACCCAGATGCCCAAAAAGAACAAACCGGGCTGCTTATGGAGCTGATGCTGCATGGTATATCAGAATTCTCTTTAATCAGCAAAAAAGGCATAGAAAAGGGTGGATATGCGTTTGGAGACATATTGGGTAGTATGCTCAACATGAATTTCAGTACAGACGACGATATATAACAAGCAAAAGACTACATAAATGACTTTTGAAAAATAAATACCGCTACAGACGAGAAAGGAGCTACGCAAACAAATAAATATTACCGGTATAATGTTTAGTTTTTTTGTGTATTTCTTTCTTTGGCGGCAAATTTTCCTTAGATTTGATTCTTATTTCTAAAAATCGCTACAAGTATGAAGGCATTTTTACTCACCGCAGCTGGAATATTAGGCATTGCGGGCAGTATGTTTGCGCAAAATTTGCCACCTGAATATGATTGGGAGATTGGTGTAAACGCGGGCAGAAGCATTATTACAAGGCCATTAGGCCCCGCGGAAACCTATCAGGGCAATAGCTCCAAAATGGTAAATGATATATCTATCAGGCTGAATTATTTTGCTACTCCACACTGGATGCTCAATCTTGATATTGGCGACCGTAAATGGGAAACTCAAGGTACGTGGCAATTGCAAAATACACTTAACCGTAAGTACGAACCACGGGATGTGAATTTCCTGATTGCAGATCATGCTATCAATACGTCTATTGGCGTTAACTATGTCATTCCATTTTACTCAAGGTATAACACTTACAATAGTTGCAACGTTTACTTCGGAGCAACGCTTGGTTTGATCAATACAGTAAACGACGGTTCTACCGCATACAGCGTTTATAAATCCGCTCAAGATTCCGGGTATATTTATGCTTCGCAGTACAATTACGGATTCGGTATGGGATATATGTACGGCATCCAGATGGGTGTAACCTACTATATCACACCTCGTTTAGGCATCAACCTTGATCTATCTATGAGGTATGCTGATGTTAAAACAAACGATATGAACTACAGAGAGAAAAACTCGAGTTATCATTTGCTTTATTTCCCTGAAACATTGGGCATCCGTTGGAGATTCTAATAATAGTATAACTTATAATTACAAAAGCGCGTCCACATCAATGGCGCGCTTTTTTATTGCAGTATAAAGCAGTATTGTATTTTCAGAGGCACGTACCTTCAGCATATTGAGACTTAACGTTATAAGTCGGATGTAAAAAGAAATGGTTGCCTTTTAGAAAAGCAACCATTATAGTTTCGTTATAAAAGGAATATTACAAACCGGTAAGACATATACCAATTGCCATTGGCGTAATTGCTGGGCCGGCATTATCTTTATAAACCTGTGTCAGATTATAAGACCCAAACAGAGATAGATTGCCATAACCTATTCGCGCTGTAGCTACAAAATTCCATGTGTTTAGGTAACGCTTGGTGTCTACTTTATCTTTAACATTGGTGCCTTCTACAGCTCTTACACCCTTTGTATGCGCGCCAAGCAATGTACCTACCTGCAGACCAATAGCGGCTTTAAAGCCTTTATTACGGTTTTGGTTGTTGCTGAAATACCGCAATTCAAATGGCGCCTGTAAATAAGTAGTATTGAACTTATAACGCTTGTAGTCGTTTGTATCTGCTATAAAATGTGCCTGTGCGCCATAAAGACCTGTATCGGAAGCAGCTATAACTTGCTTATCCAAATAAATCACGTTTGTAGAAACCCCGATACCTGTTGCGAAGCTCAGATGCGACTTCTTAATAGGAAAATCGTAGCATAAAAAGCCGTTGAAACTATAACCAAAAGATTTGCTTTTTATGCTGTCGGGCTTAGTCAACCATGTATTGTAATTGAATTGTAACATCAGGAAGTCGCGAGAAGGCTTTACAATTTGGGGTAAAGCTGCGCTACTTACTTTTTCAGTAGCGTCTTGCGCCAGTAGCATAGACGATGGTAAAAAGACAAATGCCAGAATGGCGAGAACTTTATGCATAATATTCAATTAGTGCGCAAATATAATGGCAATAGAATGGAAAATTTGTTAAAAATAGTATACCACAATACTCAAACCAAAGTTATGTAATACCCAATTTAAAAAATCCCCGCAAAAAGCGGGGATTCAATTTTATATACCTAAAACAATTAAATCTTCTTAAATGTTCTCAGTTGAGTACCAAAGTTTCCGTTGTTCTGTATAGAATACATTATTGTTGTATCACCCGGAGTCAGATCAATAGCGCCTGAACCGCCAGAGAAATTGCCTTGTGACGAAGGCTGTAATGGCATATCCATTGTAGTGTCTGTTGTCTGAACAAAATAGCCTGGAATAATAAAAGCCGGATTAGACTTCAATACGCCGCCAACATTGTCTGTTTTGTACATACCACGAGCCAGTTTAGTAATGTTAACTGTATCGTTGTTTGCTGTACGCACATACTTACCTGAAAGATTCATTGAATCGCTTATGTTGGTAATTGCTACATATACATAGCCATAGCCTGTAAACCCATAAGAGTTTCTTGCAGATACGGTAGCTATATACAATCCCGGAGCAACATTGGTAAGACGACTTGCATCAATTACCGGTGTCAGCGACTGCTTGTAAAAAGAGTCGTAAGCTGTAGCCTGAATAGTATTAGCAGATGGCAATGGACCGCCGCCAACAGGGAAACTATAAAATTGCTGACCTTTGATGGTAATGGTAGGATACGAAACCGTAACTACTCTTGAAATGGTAGCTTCTTGTTTTTTACAACCTACTATTGCAAGCGCAGCAACAAACGAAAGCATCAATATTTTTCTCATTCTAATGTTTTTTATGACTTTAATTATTTATCCCACCAAACACTTGAGGTAAGCGGAAGCAAACCAGTAGAAGGGAAGTTACCATTTGTTGTTGTCTCAGATGTAGGATACAAGAAACGCAGCGGACGATTGCTACCTATCAGGCTGTTAACAGGATGTACCAAGAAGTCTGGATAGCCTGTACGACGCCATTCTGTCCATGCTTCAAAGCCTTGGTTACCGCACATTGCAAACCATTTTTGAGTAATGATGTGACGAACCTTTTCAGCAACAGTTCCTGTAGAAGGATATACTGCCCAATAACCGGGAGCTAATGGTATAGTAGCGTCTCCATTTACATATACGTCATAAGCAACTGCTGAGTCAACGCCAATTTCGTTTGACATCTGGCTATTGTAGTAAGCGAAGCTTGCATGAATACCTTGGTAAAACAATATATCGTCTGATGCAGAAGCCATGTTAGTGTAACCTCTTGCTACAGCTTCAGC
>CAZLPE010000114.1:3673-8231 GCA_964561325.1 uncultured Flavipsychrobacter sp. | reverse complement strand
CTGCTGAAACCATATGCGATCTTTGCATCATCTCCTTCGCCAATAAACTGAGGCGCAGGTACAGAGCGGAAGAAAGAATCGATCTTAGTTTTAGTGCCAACAGGGTCTATGTTAGACATACGCATTAACACTTTCAAACGCAGCGTATTGGCAAATTTGCCCCATTTAGCCATGTTACCGCCGTAGATGATATCGTCGGTAGACGGATGAATTGGGTCGGCTGGGTTAATCAATTTTCTTGCAGTGTCTATATAAGCCAGAATACCTTTATAAACTACAAGCTGCGAATCGTATTTAGGATTAACGAGGTGCCCGTCGATATACTGTCCTTTAAGCGCTTGCTTAAATGGAACATCTCCCCAACCGTCTGTAATAACTTGGAATGTATACGCTTGCATCAGCAAAGAGATAGCCTTGTATTGCTTCTTCTTTTGTGTATCGGCAAGGTTGTACAACTGAAAGAAGTTTTCAGCGCCAGCGTAAAGGTTAGTCCATGATGTTGAAAACGCATCCTGACCGGTAGCGTACTGATCAACAGAGATATATTGACTTGCGTTTGGCGACTGTGTCCAGTATTGCGCCCAGAAAGAACCATATATCTGCAATTCTACACCTACAGAAGAACCTAAGTAAAGCTGAGCAGCCGGCAACAAAGTTTGTACAGTAGCTGTCTGCGAAATATTCGGATTAGTATTGACATCCAGGAATTTCTTACAAGAAGAAACACTAAGCGCCAAGCCAACCGCCAGAGTAAAAACAATTTTCTTATTTATCAACATAAAAGATGTTTTAACAGTTAAGGTTTAGAATGTAACTTTTAAGAATGCGCCATAGTTTCTCAGAGAAGGGCGTGCTGTGAAGTTAAATCCTTGTCCATTACCAGATGCTCCCGCTGATGTCATTTCAGGGTCGTCGTATTTGTTGCTTTCTGCAGTCCACAATACTAAGTTGTTACCGTAGATACCAGCTTCAAGACCGCCAAATGGAGTCTTTTTGTAGTATTTCTGTGGTATTTTGTAAGACAACGCCAACTCTTGCAATTTCACATAGCTTGCGTTTACAAGACCTTGTGCAGGAAGTATTTGCTGTTCGGTGGTAGTATAGTAGGTATAAGGAGAGAACTTAGTTGTGTTTGGCAGGTAAGTGTTTGTATTTTCTACATTATACACTGAGTTCTGCCATACATAAGCTTCACGATTGTTAACTACAGTTTCTGTCGATGTACCTACGAAATCCATAGTCATCTTGTTGCGGCTGTAGAACTGACCACCTTGTTTTGTTACAAACAAGCAATGAAGTTTCAGGCCTTTGTAGGATATATCGGTACCCCATGATGCCTGCCATTTTGGAAGATAAGAACCTTTGTAAACTGGTTTTTTGGTAGCAACTGGCAAGCCTGTTTTCTGGTCTACTACTGCATGCCAATCACCGCGTGGATCTTTCCAATATTCTATATCAGCTGCATAGAATGTACCGAAAGGACGACCTACTGCCGCTACTATGCTCATTCCGCTATATCCGCCCACAACTGTGTGGTCAAGTCCGCTTGTTAGGCTTTCAACTCTGTTGGTATTTTTTGTGTAGGTACCAAACAGCTCCCATTTCAAACCATACTTAGTAGAAATCGGCGCGCCTCTCATAGACAGCTCTATACCTTTATTGGTGATATCGCCAACGTTAACATAGTTGAACAGGAAGCCTGAAGATGGCGCTGTTGGCACTCTTGTAATCAGGTTGTGTGTAGATGAGTTATAGTAAGTGAATGCAAGGCTAAGACGATCTTTAAAGAAAGAAAGATCAGTACCTACTTCAAATTCGCTTGTTTGTTCTGGTTTCAGGTTGTTATCGCCAAATGAGCTTTGGATCTGGTATGCAGGAACGCCATTGAATGGAGGCACTACAGAACCGAAACTTGAGCTGATAGAAGACTGAGAATAACCAGCGTTGTTATTAGCATAAGCCAATGCGTCGTTACCTACGCCTGCTGCGCCAAATCTGATCTTACCATAGTTAAGCACTTTGTTTTTGAAGCCGCCGCCTTTAAGTCTTTCAGTGAATATCCATGATGCATTGCAACCTGGGTAGAAGTAAGAATTCTTGTTAGAGTTAAGTGTTGAAGACCAGTCGTTACGCGCTGTTACTTCAAAGTACAGTTCTCTTTGGTAGTTAAGGCTTACATCGGCATACAGGCCGTATGTTCTGCGTCTTGTAACTGAATTATAACCAATAACCGGACCAGAATTGTTCTGCAGGTTGTAGAAACCAGGGATAACCAATCCGCTTGTACCTGGATCGATAACGCCGGCAAGCGTTTCGTCGTTCTGGATTGTTGCGTTATGGCCAGCAATTACGTTGATACCAAAGTTGCGGCTCAAAGCATGAACATAGTTAGCAATAAGGTCATTATACATTCTGAAACCGTTGTAGGTAGATTGTGTGTAACCGCCTGTAGATATGAAGCTGTTTCCCTGATAGAAAGGATCTACTGGTTGTGCATTGATCTGAGGGATATTATAAGATGCTCTGTCTGAGTTTACATCCACACCTACGCGGTCATAAACATTGAAAGAACCTTTTTTGTAGCCAATCTTAAAGTCTCCAAGCAATCTGTCTGATTTGCTGCGGTTGTCGTAGTATTTAGCTACCCAATATGGGTTTCTTGCATACGCGCCATACTGTCCGTAACGCTCTACGCCTGCAGTATCGGTATATTGCATAGAGTAGAATTTGTTGTCGTAGTTCGCCATTTCCCATACTGGAATGTCGCGCGCTGTCTGGTACAGATTGTCTATAACAGAGCCGCCGCCCTGACCGCTGTTCTCGCTACGAGAGTAGGTGTTCAGGTAGTTAAGGTTGATGCCGGAATAGAAATTGTTGCTTAACTGTGTAGTACCGTTGAACCTTACGCTGTATTTGTTGTAAAAAGTGTTGGGCACTACTCCTGTGCTGTTCAGTGTGTTCAACGACAAGAAGTAAGTAGATGTTTCGTTGCCGCCTGCAAGAGATACAAAATTGTTCAGGTTCTTACCGTGGTTAAAGAAGCTCTTAATGTTGTTTGGCTGGTCAGAATAAGGCTTAACCATTTGTTTGCCATCAATCACCTGACCCCATGGACGGTTATATCCATCGAATTTTGAACCCCAGCTAAAGTTTTCGCGACGGTCGTCAACAACGCGCGAACGGTCGCCCTGACCGAAAGTGTGCTGCAATTCTGGATATTTCAAAACATCAGACTGTGTGTAAGATACTTTGTAGGTGATGTCCATCTTAGATGGCTTGTTTGAAGTAGAACGATGACCGGCCTTTGTAGTGATCATTATTGCTCCGTTAGCTCCAGATGCGCCATACAATACAGATGCAGCAGGGCCTTCCAGCACTGTTACAGACTCAATTTCATCTGGATCAAGGTCGTTAACTGAGTTACCGAAGTCTACCTGAGTCAGTTCGCTGAATGCGTCGCTTGCAGCAGAAAGCTGGCTTTGTTTACGGTCGTGGTTATTAGTAATAACGCCATCTACTATTATAAGGGCGTTATTGTCTTTCAGGATAGATTTTTCACCTCTCAACACTACGCGAGTTGATCCGCCTGGGCCGCCGGTTGAGCTTGTTATGTTGGCGCCGGCTACTTTACCTGCAAGGCTCGATACTGCGCTGGTATTGTTGGCCGATGTGAGGTCTTCGCTGGAAATGGTTGTGGTATTGTACCCCAACTCTCTTTTCTCTCTTTTGAAAGCCTGCGCTGTTACTACCGCGCCTTCCAACTGGCGAGATACAGGCGTAAGTTTGATAGTAATCGTACCATCTACTTCCGATGCCTGACGGGTGTTGTAGCCCATAGCCTGAATGACGTACACATTTTCGCCGTCTGGAACTTCGAGTAAGAAATCGCCATTAATATCTGATACAGTTCCTATCTGCATACCCTTAACGGTAATAGCGGCTCCCGGGAAACCCTGGCCATGTTCGTCGAGGATTTTGCCTGTTACAGTATGTGTAGATTGAGCAAAAGCCGGAACACCAACCGTAAGTAGTAGTAACACAAATAGTAACAAAATTCTTTTCATACTCATTGCTTTTCTTTTTATAAAAAATGCGCGGTTTAATCAAACACTATTACCCCTGTTGAGGATAACCCAACGGACCTATTTGGGGGGTGAATTTATTACAACATTACGAATAAACAAAGCTTTATTTAGTTTTTCTTAGCAATTCGGCGCTTTAGGCAGCATTTATTGCACAATATAAAAGAAAAAAATCAAGCCTCGATGCGTTAGAGGTTGGTTAATGGCTAAGATAATGAATGTTGGCTATCTGGGCGTATCCTATTTCTACTCAGCCCGATTTTATGCTATTTGCTATGTCTCGTGTGCAGAAAGCAAAAAAGCCGAATCAAGGCGATCCGGCTTTTGCAAATATATTATAGGTATTAAGCTAATTTTTCTACCTGAGAGTAGTTGAGCTCTACCGGCGTAGCGCGACCAAAGATCTTTACTACCACCTTCAGCTTTTTCTTTTCCTGGTTGATCTCTTCTACTGTACCGTTGAAGTCGTTGAATGG
>CAZLPE010000114.1:0-3663 GCA_964561325.1 uncultured Flavipsychrobacter sp. | reverse complement strand
AACAATTTTTACGGTTTCGCCCACTATATAGGGTTCTGCGTAAGTGATGCCCGCTTCGCTTACTTCATCCATCTTACCAAACATCTTATTTACCTCAGCTTTACGCAGAGCGGTAGGATGATCTTTGCCTAAGAAGTGAATAACGCCCGACACATTTTTTACAGAGTGTATTATATCGTCCGACAGTTTTCCGTCTATGGCTTCCAGTAGTATGTAGCCCGGGAACAAAGTTTTCTCGCGAAGTACTTTTTTACCGTTAACTACCCTGAATACTTTTTCTATCGGGCAAAGAATCTGAACTACTGAATTGGTCCAGTTGTTGATCTTTACTTCTTTATCTATGTATTCTTTTACTTTTTTTTCTTTACCGCTGATAACGCGAATCACGTACCATTTGGTTTCCTGCGCAGGCTTTGCATCTTGCACAATAGCTGCTTCGTTGATCGTATCCATCGTTATTTACCCAAAATTTTATAGATCAGTTCCAATACGTTTTTCGAAACAAAGTCCATTCCGAAAACAACTGTGGTAACCATTCCGAGGGCTATAAGCACGATAATAGTTGTTTGTTGCAACTCTTCCCAAGATGGCCAGGTTACTTTATGCAGCAACTCGTCGTAGGCTTCTTGTACGTAATTACCTATTTTGCTCATTTTTTACAATTCAAAAGTCAAAAAATCCAATGTTACTTGTATTGAAACCTGATTAAGGAATCGGGCGAAGCCTGACTACAAAAAACAACAGCACGGGCACGTGGATTCGAACCACGATCGAAGGTTTTGGAGACCTTAATTCTGCCGTTGAACTATGCCCGTGTATTTCAAAAAACTAAAAAGTCAAAAAGTAAGCCCTTTTGACTTTTTTAATGGAATGCGAAGATAGACATTTTTTTGAAAAAAGACACTTTTTTTAGCCTTAGTTAGAAAAAAACTACCCGGCGCCGTAAATTTATTTTCCACAAACGCCATACGCCCAGCTACCCCGCTATGATCAACGCTACGAATACCGTTCGCCACAGCCTCTCCACACCTACCTTTTTCTACGGCGCTCGCCTTTGGTCGCTGTTATTTACTTTTTTGTGCCTCCTGTTCGATTGCACACATGCCATAGCGCAAGAAGAAGAAAAAAGCTACCTATATGTAAATACCGACAACCTCATACTCCGCGACCGCCCTGAAAAATACTACAAAGTGTTTGCCATTCTGCATGCCCCATGCAAGGTAGAACTACAGCCTACAGACGAGGCCTACCAGAAAGACAAATCGGCGATGAAACGCTTTTATCAGGTAAGGCTAAAATACAAAGACTCAGAAGGCAGATTATATAAAATAACCGGCTATGTAGAAAAACAGTACATGGTAGCCGATGAAACAAAGATAACCGCAATAGTAAAAGAGACCGACAAAAATCTGGAAATAAACGCCTCGGTTGTAGACCTCATTCCCTATTTCGGACCGGAAGATGATAGCCCCAACCCCGACAATGCTAAAAATTTCAGATGGCCCAAGTATAAGGGCGGCGAAAAAACAATTGTTAGCCGCCCGGGAAGCGGCCCGGTGCGCAAATACCTGCTTGGACCAAAGGGCGGATGCTACTACATAAACGCACAAGGCAACAAAACCTATGTAGATAAAAAACACTGCAAGGGCGCCAGATAATTAGCGCGCCGCCTCATCCATATACTTATACCATGTGGTTGGCTCGCCTGTTTCGCGCCAGTTCGGTTCGCTATGCCACTCAAATGTTGTCTGGTATACAAAACCCAACTTATGCAGCACATTTCGCGAAGCCGCATTATCGCAATCGGTCATTGCAAATATATCTTTCAGCTTTAGCTCGCGTAGGCCATAGGCCAGTGTTGTTTTACCAGCCTCTGTAGCAAAGCCTCGCCCCCAGAATCTGCGGGCAAAACGGTAGCCAAAATCGTAAAATCCTTCATGCCCATTTACGGGTCCCTCCATATACTTAAAACCTGTCCACCCTGCAAACTCACCGCTTGCCTTTTCTAAAACCGCCCATCTGCCAATTCCAAATTGGGCATACTGCCCCTGCACTATAGCAATCACTTCTTCTATTTGCTGCACGGTAGATACCGGCTTTTTACCTACATATTTATGCACTTCGGGGTCGCTATCCATCAGGTACATACCGGGCGCATCAGTAGCTTCCAGCGGTCTTATAATAAGTCGCTCCGTCTCTAAAATTATATCCATCTAATAGGGTCTATTCGTTATTATTTCCATTGGGCTATTTCTTCGCCAATCCAGCTGGCGAAAACTTCACAACAGCATTGCTTTTAGCGGGCAGGCTTTTCAGGTAGGCATATATGGCGCCAAGATCAGACGGGGTCATGCGGCCATACATGGTCCAGGGCATAATCGAGTTAAAAGCGCCTGCTTCTACCGCTACTGGCTTGTAGTCGGCGGCGGCATAAGTCTTAAATCTGTTTACAAAAGCTTCTTCTGTCCACGAGCCGATACCCGTTTGCGCATCGGGCGTAATATTGCTTGATCGCACAGTGGCGCCGCCGGGCAATAAAAATTCTCTGCCGCCCTGAAACATCATTTCCGGTATGATCTGTCCGTGATTATCCTTAGTATGACACTCTCTGCAAGCTGCCGCATTAACCAGATAGGCGCCATAGGCCAGTTTGTCGGTAGAGTCGGGGCGTTTTGATGGCGTTGCTTTTTGTGGAATAGTATTTATTATCACACTCATCGGAAAATCGGAAACCGACTCGGGCACCTGATTTTCTATGGCAGGCAGCGTGCGTATGTAGGCAATAATCGACTTGATGTCTTCCGGATCCATTTTACCATATAGCGGATACGGCATAACCGGAAACATAGCTCTACCCTCTTTTGTAACGCCGGTTGTTATCACCCTATACAGTTCGCCATCGGTATAGCGACCAATGCCCTTGGGCGTAAGGTTGCGCGAAAAATACTCGCCCGGAAAGCCGAACTGTCTGTCGAACTTTTCGCCGCCCTGCCCCAATGTGCCCTCTACCAGCGGCCCTGAAAACTTTGTCCAATCGCGCTTGGAGTGGCAGTCCATGCAGGCGCTAACAGCATTGGCCAGATACTTGCCGCGCTCTACTCTGTCGGCGGTGTACTCAATTTTCATATTTTCTGCCGGCCCTACATCGGGCAACGCCAGCTTGGCATAGGCCACAAGCCCCACCAACCCTACAATCAAGACAACTACTAACCAACCAATAATTTTGAACACTTTTTTCATGAATAAAAGGATAAATGTGTATAAAATGCATTAACAAGGAGTTAAAGATAATGCAATACATACGAAAAATCCAAGCTATTTATGTAAAACTTTGCGTTAGCCTGCCAATAAAATTGAATTAAGATTTCGCGCTTGCCAAAAACAAACGACGCAATAACCGGAACAGGTGGAAATTGAGCAATGAAATATTTATCTATTGCGGAATAGCTCCGTATTAAGCTTGCAGTAAACAACTACCGTCGCCACATGGGCTCAGCAACGCTCCATAGTTCGTCATTAAATCGACCAAACCACTAACAGGAAATTTAGGCTACGTCAACGCCACCTACTGCACCACTACTCTATGCTCCGCTATGCCGTTTGCATTGGCAATACGCACATAGTACAAACCTGCAGGCTGATGGCCGATATCGATCTTTGCGG
>CAZLPE010000113.1:7024-12049 GCA_964561325.1 uncultured Flavipsychrobacter sp. | reverse complement strand
GCTTTCGGTTCCGAAATAAATTCTATTTTTATTCACAGCTTGTCATCTAAATTTGGGCTATGAATAGTATTCGGGTGTTATTGGCGGTATTGATGATGGTGGGTAGCGTTCAGTTTAGCGCTGCACAGGATGTAGTATATTCGCAATACGATAAATTCGATTTCAGAAATGGCGATTATGCCGTTGTGGGTATGACAGGCGACAGACTCTATACCTACTCCAGTTCGTCGGCCGGATCGGCGTTGGATGCGTACGATGATTCAATGAATAAAGTAGCAACTGTTTTGCTCGACTTTTTTCCAGATAAAATATATCAGGTGCGTTTCATAGCTTATCCCGATAAAATTATAGCGCTATATCAGGCATTAGAAAGTAACAAAGTAGTGCAATATGCTGCGCTACTCGATGATAAAGGTAGGCTCAAAGGAAAACCAGTTGAACTAAGTAGCGTAAAAACAGGCATTTTTGGCGCAACGCGCACTTACTTTTTATCGGCAGTGTCTGACAATAAAAAGATGATACTTATATACAGCGCTAATGATAAGGGTAAAGAGGTAGAGTTTGAAGGTAAGCTGATAGACGATAATCTGACGATTGTAAAACGTACAAAAGCCGTTTTTAAGGCAGATAATGAGGTAGAGCATGGAGAAGTAAACGTGTCCAATACAGGAACAGTATACATGGCGGCATATACCACTACTGGCCCGCAAAAATATGCCGACCAATATTGGATATTGAAACTGGAGCCGGGTGCAACAAAATTTGAACCAAAGGAACTGGAGCTTGGCGACAGATTTGCTGCGAGCGGCTACATGAAAATAGATAATGTAAACAATAAGGTTTACTTCGGTGGTTTTTATTCAGACAAGAAGAATGGTAATTTTGATGGGGTAATTTATGCGGCATACGATATTGCATCGGGCGTATATGTAAACAAACGATTTATACAATTTGACGCAGATCTTATAAACACTGTTGGCGCAAGGCGCAAGAATCATGTTTTTGACAATTACGAGGCGAAACAGTTGATTGTAAAAAACGATGGCGGTTTTGTACTCATTTCAGAAGTACACTTTGTTACTACCCGCAGCAACTATTCGCCCGGTATCGGTTATTATTCGTTTTATAGCCCCGCTACGTCGTCTATGGTGCATGAATACCATTACAACGATATTATGGCATTGTCGTATAACAAAGACGGGGTGCGCGATTGGGGATCTTACATACCCAAGGAACAGTATTCGCAAGAAGATGGCGGCGTATTTTCTTCTTATGCGCTACTCAATACGGGCGGCACACTGGCTTTTCTGTACAATGATTTTAATGCTCAACGCTCGCGTATACAGTTGGCGACCGTAAATGGCGCCAATGGTAAAACAGAAGTACACTCCTTTACGGCGGAGGGCAACGATAATCCCGACTGGCTGCCAAGGGCGGGTAAGCAAGTAGCTGCACGTACGCTTATAGTGCCCTGTTTTCACAAACGGCAACTCTGCTTTGCGCGGGTAACATTTTAAGTGAGTTTAGTTATTTCATTACCCTTTTGCCGATTTTATAAGATCAGCAAGCGCAATGGCTGTTACGGCTTCTACCACAACAGGAGCCCGGAGCGCTATACACAAATCGTGACGGCCTTTTACTGCAAATTCGGTAACCGATTGCGTTTCGTTATTCCAGGTTTGTTGCTTCTGCGGCGTGCTGCTCGTAGGCTTTATCGCCACTCTGAAATTTAGCGTATTGCCATTGGTTATACCGCCGTTTATACCTCCTGCATTGTTGGTCCGGGTTGCGCCGTGCTGGTCTATAATGGCATCGTTGTGCTGGCTACCTTTCATAGCCGCAGCCCCAAAGCCGCTGCCAAACTCTATACCCTTTACAGCAGGAATGGCAAACACTGCATGACTGATTACCGATTCTACTGAATCAAAAAAGGGTTCGCCTATGCCAACCGGCAACCCTGTTACGGTACAGGCTATTATGCCTCCTATACTATCTTGTTCTTGCTCGGCAAGCGCTATTGCCGCCTCTATATCTGTATTACCCCCTGCTTCGGCAAGGTGGGCGCTTATATGTATATGAGGGATTATTTTTTTTGCTACGCAGCCCGCCGCAACCAATGCCACCGTCAGCCGTCCAGACGAATGGCCGCCGCCGCGGTAATCGTTGTAACCGCCAAATTTTTTATCTAACACAAAATCTGCATGCCCCGGACGCGGCGTTTGTCGTAAAGCTACATAGTCCGCCGACCGGGTATTGTTGTTTTCAAATACTATTGTGAGCGGCGCGCCTGTTGTATGGTCGTTGAATAAGCCGCTTACAAATATGGGTAGATCATCTTCTTGCCGAGGTGTAGTGCCTTTTGCTCCTGCTTTGCGGCGCAGTAGGTCGGGTAGTAGGTCGGCGGCAGATAACGGCAGGCCGGCAGGCGCTCCGTCTATGGTTACACCTACCCATTTGCCATGCGACTCGCCAAAAATGCTTACCCTGAAAATGTTGCCAAAAGTATTCATGTATCTTCGTTTTCGCTTTTGCAAGCAGATTATGCCCGTAATATTATTCTATCGTTTCATTTCTGCGCTTGGTCCATTTTACCAATTCGTACCATATTACAGATACAAAGCCAATACCTATACAAATGCCTATCTGACCTAATGTAACAGGTGCGAACTTCATAAATGCAGACAGCTGAGGTACAAAGAGCAATAATGACGTGATTGCTATGGTAATACCCGTTATCAGCGCTACTAAATTGTTTTTGTAGCGTAGGGTAGTGAATACAGAATAATAGAACGATCTGTCTACAAGAGTCAGGAAAATGTTGGCAGCTATCAGCGTAGTAAATACTATCGAGCGCGTCAGGTTTTCATCAAAGTTATTGTATACGCCATATTGGTAGGCCGCCAATGTACCCGCGGTAATTACCAGTCCTTGCACTACGCTTGTAGTAAGCTCTTTCCAGTTAAAGAAGGTAGTGGTAAATGGTCGGGGTTTTTGCAGCATTGTGTTTTTTTCAAGCGGCTCGTTTTCATATATTATCGAGCAGGTCGGGCCCATAATCAGTTCCAGAAAAATAATGTGGACCGGCGTAAATATATTCGGGAAAATCCACCCTAACGCCAATGGAATAAATACGGTTAGTATTATGGGTATGTGGATAGATATGATGTATTGTATCGCTTTTTTAAGGTTCGTGTATATTCGCCTGCCCATAGCAACAGCATCTACCATTTTCGACAGGTCGTCTTCCAGTAGTATCAGCGAGGCAGCTTGCCGCGCTATCTCTGTACCTTTTTTACCCATAGCTATACCTATGTGCGCTGCTTTCAGGGCAGGCCCATCGTTCACGCCGTCGCCGGTCATGGCTACAATCTGGTTTTTCGCCTTTAGCGCTGTTATTATTTTTAGTTTGGCTTCAGGAAACATGCGCGTAAAAATATTAGCGTCAGTCACCTCTTTTTCCAGTTGATTTTCAGGTAGTTGCACCAGATCATCGCCTGTCAGGCTTTTATTAAAACCCTTAAACCCAATTTGTCTTGCTATGGCAGAAGTAGTTGCTGCATTATCGCCGGTAATGATTTTTACAGTGATTCCAGCGTCATAAAAAGCGTTAAGTACTTCCTGAATGTTCTTTTTTGGCGGATCGTAGAAAGCAACCAATCCTTTGAAGTCGAACTTGAACTGCTGTTGTTCATCTGGGTAGTTTGTACCTTCAAATTGTGTTTCTGCTACAGCCAGTAGCCTGAAGCCGTCGGCTGCCATAGTTTTCATAGCAGTTTCTATATTTTGTTTTTCCTGCAGGGTCAGATTGCATACTGCCATTATAGCCTCGGGCGCTCCCTTGGCGGCTATTATTTTTGACCCATTGGCATCTGCAAAAATATGAGTCATCATGGGCGGTTTACCCCCCAGCGGGTATTCGTGCGCCAGCGTATAGTATGGCCGGTTATCTTTTGCAGTTTTTTCAGCATAGGCTTTGTGCAATGCCACCTCCATCGGGTCGAACGGTATAGGCTCGCTCGACCACATAGCGAGCGTTACCAATTCCAGTTCATTGTCGTCGAGGGCTGTGGTTGTATCGGTGATTTTATTGGTTTTCAACGCAAACAATTTTGCGAGGCTCATATTGTTCTCGGTAAGCGTTCCTGTTTTATCTGTGCAAATCACGGTAGCGCTACCCAGTGTTTCCACAGTTTTCATCTGTTTCACCACAATACCTAATTTCATCAGTCGCCAAGAACCAAGCGCCATAAATGTGGTAAACGCAACAGGTATTTCTTCCGGCAGGATGCTCATGGCAAGCGTAAGCGCTTTTAGCAAACTGTCGAGCACATTACCGTTACGGAAATAATTGATACCCCAAACAATAACAAATACCACAATGCCCAAAATCACCATCTTTTTTACAAAATTGCCGATCTGTAGCTCAAGCGGTGTTTTTTCATCAGCTATGTTTTCCAGACTTTTTCCAATTTTGCCAAGCTGCGTGGCGCCGCCAATGTGGGTTACCCGGGCTATAGCAAGGCCGCTTGCCACTGTTGTTCCCTGATATATTACATTGTCTTCTTTAGTTGCGTCTTTAAATACGGCAAGAGATTCTCCGGTTAAGATCGATTCATTGACGGAAAAATCGTTAGACTGAATGATTATGCCATCTGCGGCAATAGATGTACCTTCTTCTACCACCAGGTAATCGCCAATAACCACATCAGCGCTGTTTATTTCTATAGTTTCGCCATTGCGTATTACTTTGCTTTTTGGCTCAATAAAATTCTTCAACTTATCCAGTGCATTTCTGCTACGGGAATCCTGAAATAACGATATTGCTGAAATCAGCCCGATAGCGAACAACATAAAAAATGCATCGCCTGCCTTACCACTAACAAAATAGATAACCGAAGTAACCAAAAGCAGCGCTATCATTGGTTCTTTTGCCAAGCTGATCAATGCCTGCAAAAAACCATTTTCTTTTTTATAGTCAAGCCTGTTGAAACCGTGTGTTGCCTGCGAAATTTCCGCTTCGGCTGT
>CAZLPE010000113.1:0-6924 GCA_964561325.1 uncultured Flavipsychrobacter sp. | reverse complement strand
GACCCCAGAATACTTGATGAAATAAAAAGATTTGCACGCGTAAAGACGGTGGAACGAGATACGGTAATGATGTCGCCCGGCGACAAAATACTGTTTGTGCCCATAGTGCAAAAAGGAGTATTACGTATAGTGCGTCAGGACAACGATGGGAAGGAGGTTTTTTTATATCATCTTTATCCCGGCCAGACATGCGCTATGGCTATTAACTGTTGCCAGACCCATAAAGTGAGTATGATAAAAGCGATTGCTGAAGACCGCACTGAGGTATTGCAGATTCCGGTAAATCTTATTGAGGAGTGGTTTAAATATCCGGAATGGAAGGCATATATCAATAATACCTATAGCGCGCGTTTTTCTGAATTGCTGGAGGTTATAGATCTTATTGCATTTAGCAATATGGATAAACAGGCGCTGCACTACCTGAAAGAACGTGCAAAGGCCGCAAACACTAAAGCCCTGTATATCACCCATCAACAAATTGCCGATGAATTGCATACACATCGAGAAGCAATTAGCCGGCTATTGAGAACAATGGAGCAGAAAAAGTTGCTGAAGTTGGGTAGAAACACCATAGAACTATTAACAGATTAGCAATTTTTCGTTTAAACTGACCATAATCAGTTTTTGCAATGCCCTGCATCATAGGGCGCCTTTATGTTCATAAATACATTTGCACAAATGCAAATCATGGAACATATGGGCAAGTTGCTATTTTCACAATACCAGAACGCCGATCTATTAACCCTAATTGACGCTTTAGAGCAAGATAATTATAATGTATTGGCGAGTTTGTGTGCAGCAGCGCAAAAACAATCGGCGAAACTAAGCGATTTGGAGGCATTGCCGGCTACATCGCAATATATAGCGCTTTGCAACCGGTTAATTGGCGAAATTCATCAATTTAACGACTTGCGCCGCAATAGCCTCATTCCCTATGTGAAGCAGCTATCTGCAAAAGAAACGGGCAACCACGACTGTCGTAGTTGCAGCGGTTTCTGCCATATGCAGCACGACACACAATTAAACGAGTTGCAGGAATCGCACAATCGCATAAAAGATATTTTGCACAAGTTGTCGATGGTTGGTTTACCTTTATATTCAGACACAATTTACCCTGATGCTTACCGAATACTGAGGAGTCAGATGGCATTGCTGGAAAACAGCCTCACTGAATTGTTTTTTATTGAAGATGCCTACCTGATCCCGAAAGTTACAGAAGCGCAAAAGAAAATATATGCCCACAGTTAAAGAACCCGAAACCGAGGTTATAGATCTGATAACTGAAACCGATACGGATGTACTCTGTTATCACTGCGGTACACCCTGTCTTGCAGACACCATAGCTATAGACGATAAAGTGTTTTGCTGCGATGGATGTAAGCTTGTGTATGAAATAATCAATAATAATGGTCTGTGCGATTATTATAAATTACAGTCGCACCCGGGTTTGGCGCAAATAAAAAGTATTAGAAACGATAAGTATGCGTTTTTAGATAACGACGATATTGCCAAACAATTGTATAAGTTCACCAACGGCGACTATACTATTGTTACATTTTATATACCCGGTGTGCATTGTAGTAGTTGTATGTGGCTTTTAGAGCATTTGCACAAAGTAAATGAGCATATCATAGAAAGTCGATTGAATTTCACTACCAAGGAAGTGACTATTCATTTTTCCAAAAGCAAGATTAGTCTGCGGAAAATTACCGAACTACTGGCCACTATAGGTTATGAACCCTATATAAGCCTTGACGAAACCAATAAAAAGAAGTCGAAAAACTATAACAAGCAGCGCATATTCAAGCTGGGGGTTGCAGGTTTTTGTTTTGGTAATATAATGATGATGAGTTTCCCCGAATACCTGTCGTCAAAAGCAGGCATTGAGGAGCAATATGCGCATTTGTTTCGTTACCTAAATCTATTGCTCGCTATTCCTGTTTTTTTCTATAGCGCCTCCGAGTTTTTTACTACAGCCTGGAGCGGACTGAAGCAACGAATTCTGAACATAGACGCGCCAATAGCTTTAGCAATCGTAATCACTTTTGCGCGTAGCGTGTTCGAAATAGCAACCAATACAGGCGCTGGTTATCTTGACAGCATGAGCGGAATTGTATTTTTTATGTTGGTGGGTAGGGTAGTGCAAGAGCGCACCTATAAATCCATCACATTCAACCGCGACTATAAATCCTACTTCCCCATAGCAGTAAGCGTCGTTACGCAAAACGGTGTTGTTAGCAAGATGCTTAGCGACCTGAAAGAAAAGGATGTAGTGCAACTGCATAATGATGAGATTATTCCAGCAGATGCGATTGTGCTAAACGGTAAACCTAAAATTGACTACAGTTTTGTAACAGGCGAAAGCGAGCCGGTATCTGTGAAAATTAATGAGATGGTGTATGCCGGCGGCAGACAAACCGGAGAACAACTGACCATTCAAATTATAAAGCCGGTAGCAGGAAGCTACCTAACGTCGCTGTGGAATCACTATGCATTTTCTCAAAACAAAGCTGGAAAAAACAATGAAGAGAGTGTATTGCATAGGTTGAGCAAATATTTTACATGGGTATTATTTGGCTTAGCTGCTATTACCGCTACCTACTGGGCTATTAACGATCCCTCAAAAATTGTTGGCAGCGTATCGGCTATGCTTATTGTGGCCTGTCCTTGTGCGCTGTTGTTGTCGGCTACATTTACTAATGGCAATCTGTTGCGCCTGTTTAGTAACAATGGTCTATTCTTGCGCGATTCTTTCGTAATAGAGCAGTTGGGCAAAATTAACCATATTGTGTTTGATAAGACTGGCACCATTACGCAGGGTAGCAATAGCCAGATAATATGTTCCGGTAATCAACTATCTGATGCAGACAAGGATATGCTTGCGGCAGTGGTTGCGCCCAGTAAGCATCCGTACAGTAAGTGGCTAGCATCGTGGCTGGGCGTTAGAAGGAAAGTAGAATTGTCTGCATGGAAGGAGACTGTGGGTAAAGGCATTGATGCCATATGCGATGGTTCTAGAATTATGGTTGGTTCCGGCGATTTTGCCGGTGTGCATAAAGAGAAGATCAAGGTAGATAAGGCTGCGGTATATGTGCGCATAGAGCAAAAGCTGACTTCATTTCACTTCATGTCTGTATTCCGCGATTCTATACCTCAGATAATACCTTCGTTAAATCATCGGTTCTCGTTATCAGTTTTGTCTGGCGACAACGATAAGCAGCGTTCACTACTGGAAGATTTATTTGGTAGTAAAAGTCAGTTGCTATTCGAGCAAAAGCCGATTGACAAACTACATTACATAGAGGCGCTTCAAAAAAATGGCAAAAATGTGCTGATGATGGGCGACGGTTTGAATGATGCCGGCGCATTGCAGCAAAGCAATGTGGGTATTACCCTCGCTGACGATATTAATAATTTCACGCCTTCGTGCGACGCCATACTCGACGCCAAGAAGTTAGTATTGCTGCCTGGCGTGCTTAAATTGGCAAAGGCCGGCAAGTACATTATCGGTTTTAGTTTCTTTGTATCCATATTGTATAATGTTATTGGTTTATACTTTGCCATGCAGGGACGCATGAGCCCAATGATAGCCGCAATACTTATGCCTTGCAGTACATTGAGTATCGTACTGATAACCAGCGGTCTAAGTAGTTTATGGGCTAAAAAAGAAGGCCTGTCATTGCGTACGTCAGACTAATAATATTGAATAGAAGAATGTTTTGGTTGGTTTTAATGTGTAAGGGGGGGATTATTCCTCCCCTTTTTTTATGCAGTTTTTTACACTTGTCTATATAGTTCTTCTAAAGCTGGCATTCGCAATGATGATATTTTCATAAAACAATTGATCGTTAATTGATTTGATTGTTTAGAATAAATTTTGTATGTTGTTTCTGCTTATGCTATGGTTGGTCGTTATTTAGAGTGGTAACACTGCCTAATTAATTGATATTCATGGAATACTATAGCCCGATAAACAATGTTTCAAATACCTGACCATAATCAGTTATTGCATTGAGCGTAGTCATAAGCAGCCTTTTTGTTAAAAGATACTTTTGCCACAGTAATAAAAAAATAGCACACATGAGCGCCTTATATCTTCTGGTTATTGTAAGTATAGCAGTTGCCGGTTTTTTTCTGATGGCATTTATTTGGAGTGTCAAGAGCAATCAATATGAAGATCAAAAAGGCGCGGCAATGAGAATGTTGCACGAAGACGAAATAAACAAAAATCTTTTTTAATAAACAATACAGTAGACTATGAGTAATTCTTCAACAACGGAACAAGGCGTTTATGGGGGTATGCACAGTGGCAGCGGTTCATTTGCACCCCCTTTACAGACCGACAAATTCTTTTACGACAACAAGATCGTAAAATGGTTTGCTTATGCAACTATTTTGTGGGGTGTGGTAGGTATGCTTGCGGGCATATTGGCAGCATTCCAGCTCGTGTATCCGGCCCTCAACTTCGGGACGGCGGCAACAACTTTTGGTAGGGTAAGACCAGTGCATACCAATGCTATCATTTTTGCATTTGTGGGCAACGGTATTTTTATGGGGGTATATTACTCCTTGCAGCGTTTGTGTAAATCAAGAATGTTTAGCGATGCGCTGAGCAAATTGCATTTTTGGGGATGGCAGTCTATTATAGTGTTAGCAGCGGTTACATTGCTGGCCGGCTATACAACAGGTAAGGAATATGCCGAATTGGAATGGCCTATTGATATACTCATCGCGCTTATATGGGTGGTGTTTGGTATAAATATGTTTGGCACAATTCTAAAACGCCGCGAAAGACACCTATATGTAGCAATCTGGTTTTACATAGCCACATTTGTTACAGTAGCTATGCTGCATATTGTTAATTCATTCGAAATACCTTTTAGCTGGATCAAGTCTTACTCCTGGTATGCAGGCGTTCAGGATGCATTGGTTCAGTGGTGGTACGGACACAATGCTGTGGCATTCTTTCTTACTACTCCGTATCTGGGTCTTATGTATTACTTCATGCCTAAAGCAGCTAACAGGCCTGTGTACTCTTACCGCTTGTCTATCATTCACTTCTGGGCATTGATATTCATATACATATGGGCTGGTCCTCACCACTTGCTTTATACTGCGTTGCCCGATTGGGCCCAAACGCTGGGTACTGTGTTTTCTATAATGCTTATAGCGCCATCATGGGGTGGTATGCTTAACGGCTTGCTTACATTGCGCGGCGCCTGGGATAAAGTAAGAGAAGAGCCAGTACTGAAATTTATGGTTGTTGCGGTAACAGCCTATGGTATGGCCACATTTGAAGGCCCAATGCTGAGCTTGAAAAATGTAAACGCTATAAGCCACTTTACCGACTGGACAATTGCTCACGTACACGTTGGCGCTTTAGGCTGGAATGGTTTCCTAACATTTGGTATTCTGTACTACCTGATACCTAAAATATTCAGAACTAAACTGTACTCAATAAAACTGGCCAACAGACACTTCTGGATTGGAACACTGGGTATCATATTCTATGTAGTGCCTATGTACTGGGCTGGTTTTATGCAGAGCCTTGCATGGAAAGAATTTACTCCGGAAGGAACGCTTAAGTATCAGTTTTTGGATACGGTAAAACAAATGCAACCATTCTATGCAATGCGCGGCGTTGGTGGAGTACTCTTCCTGATAGGCGCTTTGATAATGGTGTATAACCTCTACAAGACTATACAAACTGGTAATGTTTTGAACGAAGAGCCCGCTGAAGCAGCTCCGCTTACAAAAGATTTTGTTGAGCATGGCACCGCGCACTGGCACAGATGGATCGAGCGTCGCCCAGTACAAATGTTGGTATATAGTTTAATACTGGTTGCATTAGGCGGAGCCATTGAGATGATACCCACGTTTATGGTGAAATCAAACATACCTACAATAACAAGCGTAAAACCATATACTCCGTTAGAGCTTCAGGGCAGGGATATATATGTACGTGAAGGTTGTTATTTATGTCATAGTCAGATGGTGAGACCATTTAGAAGTGAGGTAGTGCGCTATGGCGAATATTCAAAAGCCGGTGAGTTTATCTACGATCACCCCTTCCAATGGGGTAGCAAGCGCACCGGACCCGATTTGGCAAGAATTGGCGGTAAATATCCCGATAGCTGGCACTTCAATCACATGTACGAGCCAGCAAGCATATCACCCGGTACCATAATGCCAAGTTACCCATGGTTGTTTGAAAACGATCTGGATACTATGATAACACCGGCCAAGATAAGAGCAATGCAGTCATTGGGCGTACCCTATGATGCGGGTTACGAAAACAGAGCCAATGCCGACCTTATGAAGCAAGCAACTGCAATAAAAGACAATCTGGCCAAAGATAAAATTACCATCAAGAGCAACAAGGAGATTATAGCCCTGATAGCTTACCTGCAGAGAGTTGGTACTGATATTAAACTGGAACAGAAAACGACATCTTCAATTAAATAACTCGAAAATATAATAAGCTATGAAGTTCATCAATTATCTGGAGCGTATAACAGGGGTAGGTATCTATCCCCTTGTTTCCCTCCTTATATTCTTCGCTTTTTTTACCGGATTGTTATACTGGGTATTTAAAGCCGATAAGAAATACATCCGGGAGATGAAGTATATACCGTTTCCTGGAAATGAAAAAGAATAATTATTGACCATAATAAAAGGCATAATATGCGTTTAAATAATAAAATATCATTGACTTTAGCAGTTGTATTATCACTGCTCCCCAATCTCGTAAAAGCAGCGCCCGCCGCAGCAGGCAGCGCAGCATACGATGTAAACATGGTACTGATAAGCTTGGTAGGACTAATGTTGATATTGCTATTCGTAATAGGAATGTTGGCCAATACGCTAAAGCAACTCAGCTATGTTTTGAAAGACAAGAATCGCAAAGAAAAAAGTGCAAAAGGC
>CAZLPE010000112.1:0-12236 GCA_964561325.1 uncultured Flavipsychrobacter sp. | reverse complement strand
TATGCTGATAATAGATTCTAAAGATTGCGAAAACATAGACAAAGCGCTTAAGAAGTATAAAAAGAAATACGAAAAAAGCCGTATCCTTAACCAACTTCGCGACCGTCAGTCGTTCACAAAGCCTTCTATCAGGCGCAGAACCGAAATTCTAAAAGCGGTTTACAAGCAACAAATGGCTACCGGCCTTCTTGACGATTAATTAATAGTTTGATAACACAACGTTATGTGTTATGCCAAAATAAATTTGTACCCGTTACCGTAAATAACGTATATTTACAGTAACGGGTTTACTATGTTCGACGAGAGGCTATCAGATTATATCCATTACCTGAAATTTGAGCGCAGATACGCTCCGCTTACGCTTACAGCATACGAACAAGATCTTTTGCAATTTCGCGACTACCTCGCCACTCAGTTTTCATTATCCGACATAAACTCCATTACTCATTTCCACATCAGGGGATGGCTTGCAGATATGCGCACCGCCAAACACACGGCGCGAACCATAAACCGAAAAATATCGAGCCTTAACGCCTACTACAAATACCTGCTGAAACTGGGATATGTAACCAAAAATCCGGTGAAGTTGCTGCATGCGCAACGCTTGCCCGAAAGGTTGCCCGTATTTCTGAAAGAAACAGAAACCGACCGTCTGCTGAACGAAATTCAGTTCGAACCTGGCTTCAAAGGTCTTACCGACAGGCTAATATGCGAAATACTATACAGCACAGGCATACGTCGTAACGAACTGGTACAGTTAAAAGTAAGCGACATAGAATGGAGCCTGAACCAAATAAGAATTTTAGGGAAAGGCAATAAAGAACGGCTAATTCCCGTTAATACTGTTTTACTCGATGCAATAAGAGATTATTTGTACGAAAAACAAAAACTTGACCAATACGATGCTCAGACCTTGCTCGTACTACCCAACGGAGAAAAGTTATACCCGATGTACGTCTACCGTACCGTAGGTACTTATCTCAGCCAGACTACATCGCTTAAGAAAAAAAGCCCCCACGTGCTCAGGCACACTTTTGCAACGCACTTACTCAACAACGGAGCCAATATTCAGGCGATAAAAGATCTGCTGGGACACAGTAGCCTTGCGGCAACACAGATATACACCCATAACAATATTGAAAAACTAAAACAGATTCACCAGCAAAATCATCCGAGAGGATGAATTATTCCTAACAAAAAAATCAAAACTATGAATGTGCAAATCCAAACAGTGCATTTCGATGCAGACAGCAAATTAATTGAGCATGTTAATGCTAAAATTGCTAAATTGAAGACATTTCATGACAAGATAATAGATGCAGAAGTTTATCTCAAGCTCGATAATAAGTCGCAACAGATAAGAGATAAAGTAGCAGAAATAAAAGTACACGTACCAAAACACTCTTACTTTGTAAAACACCAAAGTAAAACGTTTGAAGAATCTTTCGACCTCGCGTTCAATTCACTGGTTAGCCAGGTAAAACGCAGCAAGGAAAAACAAATGACCTACAATTAATCCCTACATAGTTAAATTAAAAAAGCATTCGTCTCACGACGGATGCTTTTTTAATTACAGCAATTTGTTGACTTGCTTTATACCAACTCCTTGAGCCGGTCTATAACTATATCTATTTCTTCTTTTGTGTTGTGCTTGCAAAACGAAAAACGCATTGGAACCATATTTACCGCCTTATCGCCATATATAGCTTTGATAACATGGCTCACCGAACTTGCGCCGCTGGTGCAGGCGCTGCCGCCGCTCACGCAGATACCTGCCATGTCAAGATTGAACAACAACATATCTGTGCGCTCGCTCATAGGAAACGATACGTTGAGCACCGTATAAAGGCTTTCGCCGCGCGTATCGCCATTAAGCGTCAGCCCCGGAAACGTCTCCAACAGTCGATCAGCCATATATAGCTTCAATCCTCTTATATACGAGCTGTCCGCTTCATAATTTTGCGTTGCTATCTCAAGCGCTTTAGAAAAACCAACAATGCCGTACAAATTTTCGGTGCCTGCACGCATATTGCGCTCTTGTGACCCGCCATTCAAATAAGGCTTAATTTTCACATGCTCGTTCACATACAGAATGCCCACTCCCTTAGGTCCATTAAACTTATGCCCAGCGCCATTGAGAAAGTGTATATACAAGTTCTTCAGATCGAACGGATAGTGCCCAACTGTCTGCACAGTATCGCTATGAAAAATAGCATCGTACTTACGGCACAACTCACCCGTCGCCTTAATATCCAGCAAATTACCAATTTCATTATTAGCGTGCATCAGCGTAACCAACGAACGCTCGCTACTGGCTGCAAGCAAAGCTTCCAGATCGCCCATGTCTATGTGCCCGTTTTCGGTCACCTTTACATAACTCACTTTTGCCAGCCCAAAATGCTCCATATGCTCTACCGTATGCAATGTAGCATGATGCTCCAATGGCGAGGTAATGATATGCTTGCAACCCAAATCGCGCACCGCTGCAGTAATAGCCGTATTAGTACTTTCGGTACCGCCCGAAGTAAAAAATATTTCGCCCGGATTTGCATTCAGTATACGCGCCACAGTCTTGCGGGCATGCTCTATTGCTATCTTGGTTTCTCGGCCATAGGAGTATACAGATGAGGGATTACCAAATTTCTCGGTAAGGTAGGGCATCATCACCTCCAGTACCTCAGGAGCAAGCGCAGTTGTAGCTGCATTGTCTAAATAAATACGACTCATTACTAAAATGTTGCTTTAATAATGCAAATTTAATCTAATTATTGAATTTTGATGCAATGCCTCATAAGCCTTCCAACATACCGATGTTAAACTATTGCGCCAATACCTGCGCAGCGCCGTTACCGGCATCCCCAACTTGAGCCATCTTTTGCATGTACGGTTAAAAAGCCTAATTTTATGGCTTTTCAAGTGTATATTAATGAAAGGCAGAATTACGGAGTTAGATTCATTAAGGGGCATCGCCGCATTTACCGTATTAGTGCATCACTGTGTTCTTGCATTCCCTATCGTTAGTACGTTTTTCAATTCGCGCGATGCATTTGGCGCTAACCCAATTATCAAGTTCCTGATGTTTTCTCCACTCCATGTGCTTTGGAATGGACATGCAGCGGTAATCCTCTTTTTTATACTTAGCGGTTTTGTGCTTTCTATATCGCACTATACAGATTCTAAACCCGACTATGGAAACTATATCATAAAACGAATGTGCCGTTTGTACATTCCCTATTTCACTATTATCACTATTTCCGTGCTGTTGCTCAACTTCTACAAGGGCGACAAAACAACTACCGGACTTAGCGACTGGCTTCGCGGCATGTGGGAAACACGAATAAGTCCGTCGGAATATATTCAGTTACTTTTTTTTCAAGGTAATATGCACAACGTAGGTACTACATTGTGGACCATTATTATTGAAATTGAAGTATCTATCATTCTGCCATTTTTCTTTACGCTCATCAAGCGGATGAATTTTGTCAGCAACCTACTGTTTATTGTCGGCTTTAATATTGCGTTCAAAATCCTGAATCACTTACACTTCACAACATACATCCCCGACTTTCAGAACATGTATTATGTTCCTTTCTTCCTTATTGGCGGCGTGATGTTTAAATACAGAAACGAAATCAGCAATACCAACCTGAGTCCAGGGCTGTTAACCTTGGTGTTGGCTGCCATCTTCTTTTTCTACAATTACGAATGGATAATGGTATGGCTTGTGAAATACAACAACAAATCGCCATTATACGTATTCAGCGACTACATGATAGGCATTAGCGGAATACTGCTCATATCTATATGCATAATGGATATTCCCGGTCTGAAAAAAGTGATGAATAACTCCGTTTTTAGCTTTCTGGGCAAAATATCCTATAGCCTCTACCTCATTCACCCCATTATACTTTTATTCCTGGTTTACACATTTAATACCCTAAGTTACAATGCGCTCATCTTCATAATACTCGCCGCAAGCGTTTTGTTATCCTGGGGCTATTACATGGCGGTAGAAGAGCCATCTATGAAGCTGGGTAAGTACCTGGCCAAAAAACTTAGACCAAACAAAGGAAAAGAAAAATTAGCGGCATAAATTTGCTTACAACCAATAAACTGCCATACCAATAGCAGTTTTCACAATTTATCGATACACCATGGTCAATTATATTTTCTTGATAATATACATTTTGTTCGCCGGTTCGCTGTCGGGCACAGATCTATATTACCTGCTGTCCATTCACTGTCTGATAGCAATGATAGCGCATCTACAGAAAAAGGATAACAAAATAACGCCCATCTTTCTTTTTTATGTGGGTGTTATCATGGTGAACTATGCCGACATAGTACTGATAGGCAAGATAAACACAGAGAGCATAAAAATGTATAACTATATAGTACCCAAGTATATAGACGAAGCTGTGCAATTATGGTGTATCTCTACTACATTAATGATTATAGGCTACAACCTTGCCGGCAAACGAAGTCTGCCTTCAATTGCCTTTGAAATAAAGAAACCCAAAGTACTTGAAAACATCTTTTATGCACTGCTTGCATCTAACGTGATGACGATCATGGGGAATAGAATTAGTTTCCTTCCGGGTCCTGCCATGAAGATATTTGCATTGCTTAATCTTATCGGCATCATGTTTTATGCCCGCCTATGGGCTATAAACGACGATAAAAAATACCGGATGTATGCCATTACCCTTTGGATACTGGAGACCTATGTAGCAATCTACACGGCATTCCTACGGGTAGAGCTTATACTCCCCACCGTATGTATCTATGCCGGTTACTTCTTGGGTAAAGGCAAAATGAAATATGTTTTAAGCTATCGTGTTGTACCCTTTCTGCTTATTATTTCGTTGTATGCCAGTATCTTCAAAACACTTCAGGCCAACCGCACCAACTTTGCCGCGGTAATCTTTGAGTCGGACTATAACGGCTCGGAGGTGAAAGACAAAAGTAAAGAGAACTCGGGCGCTTTGCTGGAGCGAAGCGCTAATCTGGCGCAAATGACCTGTATTATAAAACTGGTAAAGCAAAACGGTTTCTACAACGGTAAAGCCTCCGAACCGCTTGCTGCGGCAGTTATCCCCCGATTTCTGTGGCCCGACAAACCGCTTATCCAGCTCGGGGGCTGGTTTGCCTACGAAATAAGCGGCGGTCAGAAAGCAGCGGCAGAAAAGGCAACCAACTCGATTAATATGACCGTGCCCGGCGAGCTATACCTCGACTTTGGGTGGTGGGGAGTAGCTATTGGCAGTCTGCTGTTCGGGGCGTTCTTCCCGCTCCTCTGGAATTCAGCCAGTTTTTACTCATCAGAATACAACATATCTGGCACCCTCATCGGCGGATACCTGTTCATTCTTGCGCAGAGTGGTCTTGGCGGCGACCTTCAAATCGTCATCTCTCTGCTTTCATTGTATTTTTCGTTTTGGGTACTTAAAAAATTCCTTGCAGGCAAATTATGAGAATACTCACAGTGGGGCCGTTGTGGCGAGGTAGCAATGCAGGCGGCTTGTTTAGAGCTATGAGCCGGCAAGGTAGCCTGATAGAAGTGATAGATGAATTTTACTACATAAGCCTTCAAACAAAAAACAAAGTCACCAAGGTACTGGAACGAGTGATACGCCCACGGCAGGTGGCCGAATATAATATGGCTATCACTAAAAAGATAGACATTTTCCGCCCTCAGGTGGTGTTTGTGTATAAAGGAGCATTCGTATTGCCCGAAACGCTACAATATGCGCGCAAACAGCATTGCAAACTGGTTTTGTTTTACCCCGATGTTAGCATGACCGCCCATGGGCCTAATATACCCATGGCCATACCTTTATACGACTTGGTTTTTACTACCAAGACTTTTGGCATTACAGATATGAAAAACAAATTCGGGGTAAAAAATGCGCAGTTCATTCCGCATGGCTTCGACCCCGAAATACACCGCACCATAAACATAGCCCCCGAAGACAAACAAAACTTCGGATGCGATGTATCGTTCATTGGCACATGGTCGCCCAAAAAAGAGCAATGGCTTACGGCGCTAAAGCAAGCCAGCCCAAATATCAACTTAAAAATATGGGGCGAGCAATGGTTTAAAGCATCCAGCGATACGCTAAAACCCTGCCTGCAATATACCGCCATACTTGGCGACCTATATGCCGTGGCCATTCAGTGCTCCACTATCAATTTGGGTATACTATCTGAACAGGTATCAGGTTCGTCGTCGGGCGATCTTATCACCTCGCGCACCTTTCATATTCCCGGCGCGTCGGGCTTTATGCTGCATGAGCGCAATGAAGAGTCCGTTTTATACTTCGACGAAAACAAGGAAGCCGGATTTTTCAGCGGCCCGGACGAAATGGTTAAGCAGGTTAATCACTTCTTGCATAACCCTGCTCAGCGCGAACAGATCAGGCAGGCAGGCTACCAGCGCGCCCTCCGCGACCACTCGCTCGATGAACGCGCAAAAACCGTACTGTCGCATATACAGCCTCTTTTCAGGTAGTTGTCTACGCTACTTAAAGTTCATCACAAGACCTAACCCAACACCGTTGGGATAGGCTACCGGACTTACCCTCATAGATATATCCCGCGATATATCGAAGTTCTTGAGGTGTGCAGACGTTATAGCATCTACTACATGTAGCGCATACCCTATGCCCGTAAACAATACAGTAAGATTGAGGTACTTATCGTAGTCGTCCTGCAATTGCTTTAGCTGCTCTTTAGAGTATATGTTTACATATTTGTCTGTAGGGTACGGATTGTTTATCCTACCTATGTAAGCTTTTCTGTACGACTGATAATTGTTCAGATTATCTACAATAAAATAACCTGCCACGGCCAGCCCTGCATATACTATAGGCGCCTTCCAGTACTGACGGTTATAAATCTGGCCCATGCCCGGTATTAGCGCCGAATAAAGCCCGGCCTTTTTGGGGTTGGGCTGAAATACATGCGGTTTTACAACGGTATCTACCGCAGATCCGCCCGACACTGTAGTATCGCGCTGCGTTTGGGCAAAGGCCCGGCCAGCCGACATACTAACTATGCAGATGCACACTAAACTAAAAAGCAAGTATATCCGTATACTGTTCAAAATAAGTTGTTGATAGCGATAATGCCGGCGAAGTTAAGCACAATTTTTAAGGCGTTGCCCCGGTTGCGGTATTTTTACATCTATTGCGCCAACCAGTATTTGCGAAGCAGCCATTCGACCACTGCAAAAGCAAGGAGCACAAAGAAGAACCACTTTCTATCTACCAGCGGCGCCGATTCAGTATTAGTAATAATCAGTGGCTTAATACGATCGTTTTTAATAATGCTATCGTACAACGACCCTACATTGGCAGCGGTCACAAAGCCGCCATTATATTTCTTTGCCAGCCCGTACAGTAGCGCATAGTCGGCTCCGCTCTCCATCAGTTCCAGCGGCACGCTCTCTATCACAAAGCTACCGTTTGCGGTAAGCGTCTTATCGTTGTAGGCGGCCTTTGCGCTATAAGTATACACTCCTCCCGCCCAAATGCCTATATTCAGCTTGTATCCCGTGCCCGAGCGCTCAAAGCTAAAATCCTGTTTCCTGCCGGCGCTATCTGTTATGGTTAGTTGCACATCGGCAGTATTCACCTGCTCGTTGTTGGCGTTCAGCAGGTAGGCGTTCAGCGAAACGGGCTCCTGATCGCTCCAAAGGTATTTTGGCATTACTACGCTAAATGGCTTGTCATTATTGTTTGCCGCAAGAAATGCAATCGTTTGGCGGATACATTCGTCTATTACCGTATGGTCGTTAAAGTTCTTGTACTCATGAAGCCTCCAGCGCCACAGCCCCTCGCCCATCAGTAGCGCCGTAGGCACAGCGCCCTGCTGTAGCGTCCATACCGGGTTAGGCTCGCCGCCTACCCCCACCCGCTGCCTGAACAGGGCGTTGCTGCCCGGCCCCGCATTAACAGCGCCCGACACTGTGAGCAATGGCGGCATTTTGTCTGTTATGGTTTGTATTTGCTGCGGTAGCGAAAATGTATTGAACGACGTATTGAACAAACCCACAACATCGTGCGGCATTGCCGGTTGTGTAGTGGCATGAGTTAGTGGTTGCAAGCTATTGAACGCTGTAATATCTGTTTGAGCGCTAACTATCACCCATAACGGCTTTTTTGCGGCTAATACTTTAGCAGCCACATTGGCTCCGGGCGCAGGCAAACCATGCAATACCACCACATCGTATCCGGTTAGCGACTCCGGCATATTGTCGGCCTGGCAAACCGTAACTTTGTAGCTTTCTATCTGGCTAAGGGCCTCTTTAATAGCGTTCACATCCGGATGGGGGGCTGCAGCTGCTATCAGTATGTTCTTTTGCTCATCGGCCACCTCTACAAACAGTTCCTTCCTATTGTTGGCAACATTTTGCTCACCGTCCCACTCAGGAGCCTGAATAGTATAATGGTGCAAACCCTTTTTTGATGCTTTTAGCGTAAACGATACAGAACGATCGAACTTATCGGCATTAATAACTATGGGCGTCGACTGCAAGGTTTCACCTTCTTCTTTTATTACTACGCTGTTGTTATAGCCCTTGCACAATTCGCCCACTATATCGGCGCGCACCTCAAAGCTGCTGTTGAGCGCCACTACTTTGTTGGCATAGGTGCGGGCTATTCGCAAATCGCGTTGGCGGGCGCTATCGCCAAGCGCCACTGTGTATAGCGAACTATGCAAACCCAACTGCTGATACATAGGGTTTAGCCCCTGATTAAACCGGCCATCTGTGGCAAGCACTATTGCCCCAAGATTCTGCATGCCGAAAAACTCCTGAGCCCGCGCCAGCGCCATAGATATATCGGTAGCGCCCTGCCAATACTGATAAAAACTATCTGTTTGTACCCTACTGCCAAAACCCCATTCCACAACTTTATACTTACCGCCCAGCTTTTCCGCAAGCGCCGTCACATTCTTACGATATGTTGTAGTATCAGCGCCCAAAGCTATACCTGCCGATCGCGAATTGTCTTGCAACAAAAGCGCTATAGGTTGCTCCACTACATGGTTGCTCACCGTAATGGTGGGCATAAGCAATAACAACAAGGAAAGGAAAACAACTATACTACGTAATAAAGAAGTAAGCCACGGATAAGGTACAGCTCGACGCTTGTCGGCGCGATACACCAAATAACCTGCCCCTATCGACACAATAACGGCAATAAGCCAGAATATCCACTGCATATATCGGCAAGCTAAAGAAAAAATCAAAAACCAACGTACTATTACTACCTAAAAACCAGTAAGTACGCGAATAAAGGGCATTTTTAAGGTATTGACAACAAATGCCCAACTGCACCAAAGTGAGTTGTCATTACTTCGCTACACAAACTATCTCCGCCAATATGCCGCGCAAACTGCTACTTGAGCACAGCCATCTTCATTTGCCACAACAGCGATTTGTTTTTCATAAGCACTACATACAGCGCTCTGTCGCCCCCAAAATTCCTGAAAAACCTTTCTACGCCCTCATCCATGCTGCCCATCAAATCGAAATACTGGTGCCCTCTGCGCTTGGCTTCCTTCATGGCGTGCCACAGGCAAAGCGTTACCGAGCTATGGCTGTTTGTCTCGGGGTTTTGACCGCTCATAAAGTAATAGCTGCAATTGTCGTCCCATATGTGCCATACTATTGCCTGCACCACATCGCCACGCTTGGCCACCCACATAGCGCAGGCGTCGTTGGCTATGCAGGCATCCAGTATTTTCTGCAATACTTTCAGATTATACCCCGCCGGCGACTTGCCCTTTTTCTCCAGCATTATTTTATGAAACTTAAATAGCTCCTTCAAATACTTAGTGGAGTTCACCACCGTAATCTCTCCTTCTGCCACCCGTATATTGCGGCGTGTGCTCTCCTTCATATTTGCAAGCAGCGTAGCCTCGTCGTCTACCAGCTCCAGCAAAAAGGTCTGTTGCACCTGTGGTTTCAGGTCGTTGTTTTTAAAAATGCCCACCTGCTTCATTCCCGGCTGTATAGCCAGATGCCATACTTTAGATTCTGGCAATTGCTTCATCAGGTCGGCAACGGTATCGTGCTCAAAACTATCAATGTTACTATCTTTAATATCGGCAGGAAAGAACACCATCGGCCCAAGATACGGAGTAAGTACGGGCGAGCGTAAAAGCGTTACACCCAGCTTTTTCTCTACAGGGTATGGCCATACGCCGGTAGTCATATCGCCTTTTTTTGCTATTGCTACATCCCAATGCTTGCAAACAGCATCGAGCCACCAGGGTTGCATAAATAATGGCAGATTACCTTTTTGCTGGCATATTTTACCGTATGTCTCTTTATTGCTCACTTGTGCTATTTTTTGTTTTTTCCGTTCAAAATCTGCGTTTGCAGATAGCCGCTATGCGCTGGCGCTTATCTTCCATTAAGGGTGCGCAACAGCTATTTAAACTGCAACACCTTTGCAGGCTGAATTCTGCGAATATACAACGCAGGTATCCACATACACAATACGCACAATAATAAAGTTATAACATCTATCAATCCTACTTGCCACCATACTATTTTTATTGGCGCATAACGCATATAGTATATATCTTCGGGCAACTTTATGAAGCCAAAACGTAGCTGAGCCCAGCAAATAACAAAGGCTACAATATTACCCAGCAATACGCCTGCGGCGCCTATCAGCGCAGCAATTGCCAAAAATATACTCCGCGTATCTTCATAAGTCATACCCAGCGCCTTTAGCAGCCCTATCATCATTGCCCTGTCTACCATAAGTATTACCAGCACAGCGCCCATATTTATAATAGCCACCGCAGCCATTATCACCAGCAGTATTACCCCGTTCACGCGCTGCAATTGCAGCCATTCGAAAATAAAAGAATAGTTTTCAGTAGTAGTATATGCCTCCAGCGGCGGCAATATCAGGTTGCTATGTATATAGTTAGCCACCGTATCGGCATATGTTGCGTTGTCCAGATCTACCTGATAGCCATTAACGCTGTCTGCGGGCCAGTTGTTCACACGTTGTAGCATACGGAGGTCGCAAACTGCAAAAATTTTATCCACTTCGTCCATACCGCTGTGAAACAAGCCGCTCACCATTACTTTCCGTATACGCGGCAGGCCGTCGCCCACAAAAAAATTAAGCTGAACAGAATCGCCTATCCTAACGTTCAGCCTGTTGGCGGTTGTCTGCGACAGCAGTATTTGTTTTGAATACTGACTGTCTGCAAAATCTATATTTCCGCCCGTTAGCGATACGCCCTCCATAAAGTGGTAGTCACTTGTTACTCCTTTTATCTTGAGGCCCTCCATTTGCCCGTTGCGCTGCACGATTATTGGCCGTTCGGCAAATGCCCAGCAGCCGGCAACGTGGGGTATCTGCTTAACTGCTACCATCAGCATGGCGTCTTTATACACCGGGTCGGAAAACGACAAGGCATTCGACTTGGTTTCATCGAAGGGCACAATATGCACATGCCCCATAAAACCATACAATTTTTGGGTTATAGCATCATTAAAACCTGTAACAACGGCAAGGGCCACTATCATCACAGCCACGCTCAGCGCAGTAGCCACAATAGCCAACCGGATGATAAAAGAAGAAAATGCTCCCTTCTGTTTCACCAAGTACCTGCGCGCTATAAAAAATGGTAGATTCAATGTCTGTTTTCCTCGTTGTCAAAAGTAATTCATTTACCTAAGCGCTGTAAAAACATTGGCGCTGCCCGGGCAGCAATAAATAATATTGCCAACCGTTATACCCTACATTATTCCCATCCAAACTAAACCTCCTTATGCGCGCCTGCTATATTTTGCTCATTACGCTGCTAACTGCCACCGCATACGGGCAAACAATTACTACAGTAGCGGGCAATGGAGCAGCGGGCTATACAGGCGACGGAGGCAGCGCAGTATTGGCGCAGATCAACGGCCCTTTTGGCGTAGCCGCCGATGCAGCAGGAAATTTCTACATAGCTGATCGCCTGAACAACCGTATCCGTAAAGTAGACGCGACTGGCGTCATCACCACGTTTGCAGGCACAGGAACCGGAGGATACAACGGCGATAATATTGCAGCCACTACTGCCCAAATCTTCAATCCAACCGGCGTAGCAGCCGACGGCGCGGGAAACATATACATAGCCGACAAATCGAACAACCGTATTCGTAAGGTAACTACTACAGGTATCATAACAACAATTGCCGGCGCAGGCGCCTACGGCAA
>CAZLPE010000111.1:10638-12273 GCA_964561325.1 uncultured Flavipsychrobacter sp. | reverse complement strand
CTATCTCATCAGGCCTAAGCTTTCTTCCAGCGTTTGGATTTTTGCCATGGCATCTGCACGTTTTTTACGTTCGTTTTCAATTATTTCCGGCTTAGCATTTTGAACAAATTTCTCGTTGTTCAGTTTTTTGTCTACGCTGGCTACAAAGCCCTGCAGGTAAACAATATCCTTTTCCATCTGCGCCTTCTGTATACTGTTGTCTATAGCAGCCGCTTCCGCTTCTATATACAGTTTGTCGGTTTGCACCACCAACGCTATACAACCTTGCTTGGCTTCGGAAGTAAATTCTATAGAGGCTGCGTTTACTTGCTTGCGCAGTATATCCATTACAGTTTCATAAAATGCAGTGTTTTGCGCATCTACATGCAACTTGATGGCATCTTTGGGTTTCAGTTGATTTTTTACGCGCGTATCTCTCACAGCAGTAATAATCTCCTGTAGCAGTATCCCTGCTTTTAGTATTTCTTCGCTGGGCGCTACTTCTGTAGGCAATTGCTTTACAATCAAGTCGTCGCCAGCTTCGCGTGTCTTTAATATATGGTAGATGTCTTCTGTGATGAAGGGCAAATATGGATGCAACAATTGTAATAGACGTTCAAAAATGGCTATAGTTTTGTTGTACACATTTGCAGACACAGGTTGCTCCATGCCGGGTTTTACCCATTCTAAGTACCACGAGCAGAAATCATTCCAGATCAATGAGTAAATGGTTTTCAAACCCTCGCTCAATCTGAACTCTTTTATCATTTCTGTAATTTCAACAGAAACAGCATCCAGACGGGCTTCCATCCAGTTGATAGCAAATTGTACATTGCTGTCTTCCAATCCATCCTGACACCGGTTTTCCCAACCTTTTACCAGTTTCATGGCATTCCATAACTTATTGCAGAAATTTCTTCCCTGATCAAGTTGGCTTTCGTCAAAAAGTAAGTCATTACCAGCAGGCGAGGATATCATAACGCTGAATCGCACCACGTCTGCGCCAAAATCGTCGATCATTTGTAGCAAATCTGGTGAATTGCCTAATGATTTACTCATTTTGCGCCCTTGCTTGTCTCTAACAATACCGGTGAAATAAACCTTATCAAAAGGTTTTTTACCCATAAACTCATAGCCTGCCATAATCATACGCGCCACCCAGAAAAATATAATTTCAGGAGCCGTAACTAATGTATTGGTTGGGTAGTAGTAATTGAGCGCTTTGTTGTCGGAGTTTTTATTCCAGCCAAAAACTTCCATAGGCCACAACCAGCTACTAAACCAAGTGTCGAGTACATCCACATCCTGATTCAACTCGGGCTGTTTTGCAGCCAGTTCAGGCTTTTTAGCTGCATATTGTTTGTGCGCTTCTTCGCTTGTTTTGGCTACATATAGTCCACCTTCAGTGTCATACCATGCTGGTATGCGCTGTCCCCACCAAAGCTGGCGACTAATGCACCAATCTTTGATGTTACCCATCCAGTGTCGGTAGGTGTTTTTGAATTTGGCAGGGTGAAATTCAATTTCGCCATCCATCACAGACGACAGCGCCGGCTTAGCAAGTTCCTGCATATTGCACCACCACTGCATACTCAGCCTGGGTTCAATTACCACGTCGGTACGTTCACTGAAGCCTACCTGATTACTGTAATCTTC
>CAZLPE010000111.1:2989-10538 GCA_964561325.1 uncultured Flavipsychrobacter sp. | reverse complement strand
CGCCTGTTGATTAGCGGAACAAAACAATACTTACCCGCAAGGTGCGCGTATCGGGCATCTTCGGGATGGACGCATACTGCGGTGTCGCCCAATATTGTTTCCGGACGTACAGTAGCTACAGTAACATATTCTTCCTGTTCGCTATCTATACGGTAGCGAACATAGTACAGTTTTGAATTTGTTTGGCGGTGAATAACTTCTTCGTCGCTAAGCGCTGTTTTGGCCTTAGGGTCCCAGTTAATCATTTTTACACCGCGGTAAATAAGCCCTTTCTCGTACAACTCGACAAAGACACGAATAACAGCCGCATAATAATCTTCATCCATGGTAAAAGTGGTGCGGTCCCAATCGAGAGCGCAACCCAGTTTTTCCAGTTGTTTTAGTATTATGCCGCCATATTTGTCTTTCCATTGATAAGCATATTTCAGAAACTCATCGCGGGGCATTGTTTTTTTATCAATACCCATATCGCGCAGCATATTCACCACCTTAGCCTCGGTGGCTATAGATGCATGGTCGGTGCCGGGCACCCAGCAGGTATTGTAGCCCAGCATTTTTGCGCGGCGCAACAAAATATCCTGAACGGTATCGTTCAGCGCGTGGCCCATATGCAATACTCCCGTAACATTAGGAGGAGGAATGACTATTGTATAGGGCGGACGGTCGTCCGGTTCGCTTCTAAAATAACCCGAATTGTTCCAGTGTGCGTACCACTTTTCCTCCGCTTCGTTGTGCTGAAAATTCTTACTTAATTCCATAATATTAAAGGGCAAATATAAGGAGCGGCAGTCAGTTAATTATGTCGCTATACTTGTTTTTAGAAAAAACCTTAGTTGCCTTATATAGCAAATGCCTCCAATTCGGAGGCATTTGCTATATAAGGATTGAATTGTATCTGAATGGGTTATTAGAATCTTTCCAAACCATTAAAGAAGAAATTGCCTTCGATTTGCGCGTTTTCGTCGCTATCAGAGCCATGCACGGCGTTTTCGCCAATAGATGCTGCATATTTTTTACGGATCGTGCCTTCTTCAGCTTGTGCAGGATTAGTAGCGCCTATAAGTTTGCGGAAATCAGCAACAGCGTTGTCTTTTTCCAGTATAGCTGCCACAATTGGGCCACTGCTCATAAAGCTGGTCAGTTCGCCATAGAATGGGCGTTCTGCATGAACTTCATAAAATTTTTCAGCTGCTTGCTTGCTGATGTGTAAATATTTCATTGCTACAATACGGAATCCCGCTGCATTGATCATTTGCAGAATGTTGCCAATATTTCCTGCTTTTACCGCATCGGGCTTAATCATCGTGAATGTACGATTCGACATATTTTAAATATTTTTTTTTAAGACTGCAAAACTAATTGAAAATTATATACTCAAAAGTTAAAAGGTAGTTAGTATTGTACAGTTTGTTTTACATAACCCTTATTTTATAAGGTGTAGCAACCTTACTACAGGTAATGCCCAATAGTTCGCAGAATATTTAACGTATTTTCAGAAAAAACCACATAAGTAATTCGCAATAAATCTTACTTTTGCAGTCCAAAATTCAAAATATTCCACTTATGTGGAACGGTATTATATATAATGAAGCCAATACAAGATATCTTTCCTTTACTGCAGTCTCCCAAAAAGATTTTTATTACCACCCATCACAAGCCCGATGGGGATGCAATAGGCAGTATGTTAGGAATGGCAAGATACCTTACTTTAAAGGGACATCATGTTACTCCGGTGGCTCCAAGTGAATTGCCCGATTTTCTGGCATGGATGCCGGGAGTAGCTACACTTATCAACTACGAAGAATACCCTGTAATAGCGCAGCAGGCGCTCAACGAAGCTGACCTTATATTTTGCCTTGATTTTAATGACTTCAGTCGTACCAAGCATTTAGAAACGCCGTTGGCTGAGGCTACGCAACCCAAGATTTTGATAGATCATCATTTGTTTCCAAAGCCTGTATGGGATTATGGCATGAGCTTGCCAGAAAAAAGCAGCACATGCGAGATGGTGTATGACTACATAAATCTTGCCGGCGACAACGATATTATAGATCTTGACATAGCTGCATGCCTGTACACAGGTTTAATGACCGATACCGGCTCATTTAAGTTTCCGATCACCACTGCGGGAGCGCACACCATGGCCGCAAATCTTAAAAGAATAGGGCTGGACCATACAAGAATACATGAAGAAGTATACGACTCATGGAGCGAAGGCAGAATGCGTTTTTTGGGATATGTACTAATAGAAAAAATGGAAGTATTCCATAAATACAACTCTGCATTGATTGCTTTATCGCGCAAAGATTTGTCGTTATTCAAATCGCAGAACGGCGACACCGAAGGTCTTGTCAATTATCCGCTAAGTATTTCGGGTATAAAGTTTGCCACTTTGATAACGGAAAGACAAGATGAAGTAAAAATGTCGTTCAGAAGTAAAGGTTCGTTTGATGTTAGTACATTTGCGCGCCATTATTTTGATGGTGGAGGGCATTTTAATGCATCGGGAGGACGGTCTAAGCAAAGTTTTGCCGACACGATAGCCTATTTTAAGAAAGTAATGTTTGAAAATCACCCCGTATAGTAAACAGTTAATGCTTATTATATATTTTTGATAAAAATTTTTAACAAACAAAAAAGCACACGAAAAACGAACCAAAATGATAAAAAGGGTTTTACCGATCGCCATGCTTGGCGCAGCTTTCATTAGCAATACCGGTTGTAAGAGCAACGGCGGTGATTTTAAGAAGGTAAATGGCATCGAATACAAGATTGTCAAGGACGCTCCTGGCGCTACTGCAAAAATGGGCGATATTGTAGAGTTTGAAATGGTAGCGAATGTAGATACTACAGTATTGAACGATACCCGCAAACAGGGCCGTCCCGGCGTAGTACGTGTTGACTCTTCACGTAACAAAGGTGATTTTCAGGCTATCTTCCCAATGCTGTCTGTAGGCGATAGCGCTGTGGTGGAAATCTCTTGCGATACCATCCTCGCCGGCATACCGCCTGCACAAATGCAGGGAGCCCCAGCCTGGATGAAAAAAGGCAAAAAAATACATGTTACCATCGCTATTACCGCTATAAAGTCGATGGAAGAGTATAAAAAGGAAATGGAAACTAAGCAGGCTGAAGAGATGAAGAAAATGCAGGAAAAAGCAGCCGCTCAATTGCCGATAGATGACAAGAACCTTCAGGAATATTTTGCTAAGAACAACTTGAAGCCGGAGAAAACTGCATCTGGTCTGTACTATACAATAGTGAAAAAAGGAACAGGCGAAAATGCAAAAGCCGGTCAGATGGTGAGCATGAACTATACGGGTAAAGGTCTTGACGGAACTGTGTTCGATTCTAATATGGATGAGAAATTTGGCCACAAGTCTGTATTTACTTTCCCGCTCGGAGCAGGTCAGGTTATTAAAGGATGGGACGAAGGCGTACAGTTGCTGAACAAAGGCGCTAAAGCTATATTCTACATTCCATCATCTATGGCATATGGCGAACAAGGTCCGCCAAACATAGGCGCAAATGCTAACCTTATATTTGACGTAGAGGTATTAGACATTAAAGCTGGAGGCGGAAATCCGCAAATGCAGGCTGCTCAGTAATAACATTTTTAAAGACGCAAAGTCAAATTCCGGAAAGCAAGTAAGATATACATAACAATATGCATCATCTACAATAAGTTGCTTTAGGAATTTGACTTTTGCTTTTTAGGAAACGTTTTACACTTTTATATTGATATTTACGCGATTATTGTACTCTTGATAACCAAATATTCATAAAATCACATTTTTAAATGAACAGCGTACCTAAACTGGCTTTGATATCCGGTATGTTTGCCTTCGGCGTTGCCGGACTAACTGGCGCAGCTTTTGCCCAGGCAAAAAAGGCGGCTCCTGCCGCAAAAGGTAAAAGCGCCGCCGGCGGATTTACCACACTGGAAAACGGATTGGAATTTAAATTAATTAAACATGGCGACGGTACTCGCAAACCTGTTGTTACCGACCATATCGAGTTGAATATATTGGTGCATATAAAAGATAGCTCCCTGTTCGACTCGCGGAAAATGTACAACAATAAGCCAGTGCCATTGACCATAGCGCCGCCCAAAACTAAGGGCGACCTGATGGTGGGCTTTATGAATATGGTGGCCGGCGACAGCGCAATGTTCCGCTTTTCTGTAGATACCCTGAAACAGTTGGGCCAGCCCATGCCGCCATGGACAAAAACCGGCGACATGGTGGAATATAATGTGAAACTGGTGAGCGTAAGAAGCGATGCTGAAGAGAAAAAGCATAACGAAGAAATGGCTCAAAAGCAAAATGCAATAGATGACAAAATATTGCAGGATTATTTTGCAAAAAACAATATTAAAGCTACCAAAACCGCATCAGGACTGTACTATGCAGTGAAAACTGAAGGTAAGGGCGATTTAGTGAAATCTGGCCAGAAAGTAAGTGTAAACTACACCGGTAAGTTTATGGATGGTAAACCGTTCGACTCAAACACAGACACGGCTTTTCATCATACCGAGCCATTCCAGTTGGTGGTAAACAAAGGAAATGTAATAAAGGGTTGGGATGAAGGCCTGCAGTTGCTGAGACCGGGATCAAAGGGTACATTTTATATACCATCTTCGCTTGCATATGGTAGTGTAGAAAGACCTCCAATACCCGCAAACTCCATATTGGTTTTTGATATAGAGGTGTTAAGCGCAGAAACTCCAGTTAATCAGGCTGAAGTAGACGATAAGGTTTTGCAAGAGTATTTTGCAAAAAACAATATCAAGGCTACAAAAACTGCATCGGGACTGTATTACACAATTAGCCAAAAAGGTGTAGGACCAAACGCTACTCCGGGCAAAAAAGTAACCATGAATTATACCGGTAAATTGCTGGATGGTAAAGTATTCGACTCCAACACCGACCCCGCAATGGGCCATGTGCAACCGTTTACTTTCCCTCTTGGTCAAGGTCGTGTAATAAGAGGATGGGATGAAGGAGTACAGCTGTTGCAGTTAGGCTCCAAAGGCACATTCTACATACCTTCAGGTATGGCTTATGGCGAGCGCGGCGGCGGCGGTAAGATACCACCGAATGCTGTACTGATCTTTGATGTAGAAGTTACAGGTATAGACAATTAATAGTAATATCCGAATTTTGGAATGCGCTAAGAAAAGAACTTTGTATAAAGTTCTTTTCTTAGTTTACTGATAGTTGTTAAGCGCTTACTCCACCAGGTTTTTTTAAGGTGAAATTTGAAGTTTCATTATTTAATCCTGCTATTTCACTAATTTTCGACAAATCATCCAATACTCAATGCGTACATTATTATCTTGTTTTATCATCCTGCTTTGTTCGGGTTTGTCGAACGTTACTTTAGGACAAGGACTTCCCAAAAATAGTATGGATGAAGTTGGAAAGCTAAAAGAGTATTTCGCCAAGAACCATGTAGAGCCCGTAAAGACAGAGTCTGGAATGTATATATTAATTACCCAAAAGGGTAGCGGCGAACTGGTGAAGCAAGGGCAACAGGTAACCATGAATTATACGGGGAGAACGCTCGACGATAAAATTTTCGACTCTAACACTGACCCAAAGTTTGGGCATGTAGAGCCATTTACTTTTATTGCAGGCGCAGGGCAGGTAATACAGGGTTGGGATATTGGCGTACAAATGCTTAATGTAGGTAGTAAAGCCACATTTTACATTCCATCGCGGTTGGCATATGGCGCAGAAGGAGCGGGTAAGGCAATAAAGCCGTTTTCAGTTTTAATCTTTGACGTAGAAGTAACAGATGTAGATGAGTAATAAGGCTCATTAAGGTAATAATACTAATATTGAAGACATTATTTGATGACTAAACTGTATAGTAGTATATGTATTTTGTGGTATTTGCTTATGGCAAATACCACTTTTGCTTATAGTCGTGCCGACACCCTGAGGGGAAGTAATGGCCATGGCAGAAGCTGGTGGGACGTTGTTCGGTATGACTTGAAAGCTGACTTAGATATTGAACAAAAAACTATAGCAGGCGCCAGCACGATTTCATTTAAAGTGGTAGCCGAACCGTGCGACTCTATGCAAATAGACTTGCAGGAACCGCTGCGGATTGTTGGTGTCGCTATTTCTGTAATGCCCGTTGGGCCAGAAGGCGCTATAAGCGCTAAGGAAGATCAAATTACTGATATTGCAAGAGAAGGTAATGTATGGTGGGTGAAACATAAATTCAGCGCGCTAAAGAAAGATATAGTCTATCAGCTAAAAGTGCAATATGAGGGTGTGCCAAAAGCAGCCGTAAATCCACCCTGGGATGGAGGCATTAGCTGGACAACAGATAAGGAGGGTAGGCCATGGGTAGCAGTTTCGTGTCAGGGACTGGGCGCCAGCGTGTGGTGGCCATGCAAAGATGCGCAGTGGGATGAGCCGGACGCCGGCATGAGTTTGCAAATAAGCGTACCCAAGCATCCGGAACTAAAAGTAGTGTGCAATGGTAGGCAGAATGGCAATGTATGGAATGTGGTCAATCCGATCAATAACTATGATGCAACATTTTACATAGGCGATTACCAGCATTGGCACGATACTACTATGGGCGAAAAAGGCGTGCTTGATCTCGATTTTTGGGCGCTAACGCCGCATCTGGAACAAGCAAAAAAGCATTTTGAGCAGGTAAAGCCAATGATACACTGTTTTGAACATTGGGCTGGTCCTTACCCATTCTACGAAGATGGCTATAAACTGGTTGAGTCGCCCTATCTGGGTATGGAACATCAAAGCGCAATAGCCTATGGCAACCGATACCGTATGGGTTATAACGGATCGGACCCTACCAACACAGGGCTCGGCCTGACGTTTGACTACATTATTGTGCACGAAAGCGGCCATGAATGGTTCGGTAATAATATTACAGCCCGCGATATGGCCGATAACTGGATACACGAGGGTATAACCGATTATTTAGAGTCGTTGTATATAGATTGTACAAGCGGTAAAAAACAGGCGGCCACCTACTGCAAGGGCGAATGGGCGCGCATATACAACAACAAGCCACTAATACCAGACTATGGCGTAAACAACGAACCTACCGGCGACATGTATAACAAGGGCGCGGCAATAATGTATATGATACGGCAAATGACGAATGATGATGAACGTTTCAGAGCCATGTTGCGCGGCCTGAATAGCGCTTTTTACCATGCCACTGTAACAACCGCACAGGTGGAGGCATACATAGCAAAAGAAACCGGACTGGATCTAAAGGCGTTTTTTGATCAGTATTTGCGGACAAAGCATATACCAGAATTGCAGTATAGCCTGAAGGGTGGGGCGCTAAAGTACAGATTTGTACATGTAGTAGATGGGTTTAGCTTACCAATATCTGTTAGCGCTAATGGGGTAAATACTGTGCTAAAGCCAACCGGCGAGTGGCAAAAAATGAAATGGATGAATGGGAACGATCTTACATGGGATACAAATTATCTTATTACTGTTAAATAAATGGCTTTATGATGATTCGCAAATGCAGTATCCTTAGGGCTACTATC
>CAZLPE010000111.1:0-2889 GCA_964561325.1 uncultured Flavipsychrobacter sp. | reverse complement strand
TATTTCCTTTCAGCGGTTTGAACAAAGCTGATAAGTATGAGCTGACGCTACATTACAGTGGCCGTCCCCGAAAAGCAGTAAATCCACCATGGGATGGCGGCATATCGTGGGCGAAGGATAGTTTAGGGAAACCATGGATAGCGGTGTCGTGTCAGGGGGTGGGCGCCAGCGTATGGTGGCCATGTAAAGACGCCCAATGGGATGAGCCGGATAGCGGCATGCAAATCAGCATGCACCTGAAAGAGGAATGTTTGAAGGGCTTGAGCGCTATTAGCAATGGAAGATTGGTAGGATTGACCAAGCCAAAAGAAAACGAACTAACCAATAGTTCGGAAACTGTGTGGGAGTGGGAAGTAAAGAACCCTATAAATACGTATGATGCTACTATTTATATAGGCGATTACATAAGTTGGCAAGATACACTGATGGGTGAAAAAGGAAAACTGGACCTTAGCTTTTGGGTACTGAGCTACAATGAGGCGCGCGCAAGAAAGCAATTTGCCGTTGTAAAAAATATGCTTCATTGCTTTGAATACTGGATGGGACCTTATCCGTTTTATGAGGATGGCTATAAATTGGTAGAAGCGCCGTACCTGGGAATGGAACATCAAAGCGCTGTAGCCTATGGCAATAAATACCAAATGGGTTATTTGGGCAGAGACCGATCGCACACGGGTGTAGGGGAAAAGTTTGACTTTATAATAGTACACGAAAGCGGCCATGAATGGTTTGGCAACAATGTAACCGCTGCCGACATAGCTGACAACTGGGTACACGAGGGTATTACAACCTATTCAGAATCGCTGTTTGCGGAGTGGCTGCTGAATAAGGAGCAGGGACAAACTTATTGCCGTGGACAATGGCGCGATATACGTAACGACAAACCAATGATAGGTAGGTATGGCGTTAACGAAGAAGGATCGGGCGATATTTACGACAAAGGAGCTGCTGTAATGCATATGGTAAGAATACTTACCAACGATGACGATAGGTTCCGGAAAATGCTGCGTGGTTTGGGCCGTGATTTTTATCATAAGCAGGTGACCACTAAGCAAGTAGAAGAATATATAGCTGCCAATACGGGCCTTGAGTTGCAATCGTTTTTCAATCAATACCTGCGTACCATACAAATACCTAAGTTCGAATATTATATTAAAGACAATGAACTGCACTACAGGTTTACGAATATTGTAGATGGTTTTTCTATACCTGTGTCAATTACCGGTGGCAGAGCAAAAGCCCTATTGCAGCCTACAGCCGAGTGGAAGCAGATAAAATGGAAGGGCGGCTATAACGTAGTATTTACAAACGATTTCCTGATCACTACCGGTCAATAAACAAACTGATTTGGTATGAAATAATAGTGAAAGTGGCGGCAGCTTCAGCTGGCTGATTTATAATCGAGGCGTAAACCAGTATAAGCCCTATTGAGACAAATGGTGTTTTTTGTAGAATAAAATATTGAGTCGTAAACGGATATTTTTGCCGAGCGCTTATTTTATAGTAGATATTGCCTATATTTAAACAATGAAGTCGTTGCCAATAGCCAATATTTACTTTCATTCAAAAAAGGTATCATTTTTGGTACTTGGGGTATCGGCTATGCTAAGCTCCAGGTTGTTGTTTTATTTTTTTCGTGACCCTGAAGGGCCCAATCTTTTAATCGTTACCGTTTTGGGTAGTGTTTTGTTTCTTTCTTCTTATGTTGTTCACAAAATCTTGCCATATAGTATCGTAGGATGGATGAGACTCGGTTTTTGTATCATTTGTCAAGTATTGTTGGTTGTAGCGCTCTACTTCGTGATGCGTTAATTTTACATCAAGAATGTGTAAATTCACTATAAGACGAGTGCGGTGATTACTGTTTGTCACTTCACCATATTATTCAAATAGTAAGGGTACAGCTGCATCAATTTAGAAGACCGTTTAGGAGAGAGAGGCCGCGAAATATATCTTAATGCACCGCATTAGTAAATTTCTACTTGCTTTTGCTATCTTAGTCAAAACAAGCGCCATGTTGTCAAGTTTTTATAAGTTCATGAATTCTATATATCCGCTGAGCGATGAAATAATTGAGGAGTTTGAGCGATGTTTTGAGTTTATTGAAGTTCCAAAGTCGTATGTGTTTTTGCGCGACGGCGAAGTGTGCAACTACACCTATGTTATAACAAGCGGTCTGGCAAGGATGTATTATATAAAGGATAACGCTGAAATAAGTTCGATGTTCATAGGTAAGAATGCGCCATTCAATGCACCCGATAGTTACTACTCCCGAAAACCCGGATACCTTTGTATAGACACGCTGGAGCCCACGTGCATAGCACGCATACACTACAATAATTTGCAGCGTATGTATCTGAAATTTCCAGAATTGAATTTTGTGGGGCGTATCATAACAGAACACTATTTTGTAAAAAGCGAAGAGCGTCTTTATTTGCTTCGCAAACAATCTGGAGAGGAGCGGTATAGCTATTTTTTGACCAATTACCCGGAGTTAATTCAGCGCGTGCCACTCAAGCATATAGCCACCTATTTAGGATTATCGTTCGAGACCTTGAGTAGAATTCGCAACAAAATAAGAAAATAAGATATTTTTTTTCTTAAAGAATTAATATTTCTTTCTACTTGGTACAGCCCGTTTTTGGTTACCGACGTGGTTTATTTTTTTTTCTGTACGAAATGATGATAAGCGCTAGCGCCGGTAAACCCGCCACCATAAATGCTGCCAACCGCCCTAAAGGAATCCCATTGAGCAGGCTTACGGACACTATCAATACTAATAATGCTGCTATGGTAAGCATAGAAGCAGCGCGTTCGCGCCACCACACTGCTAGAAATCCGATCCAAAGGAGCGCCATCAAACCGAGTAGGTAGGCATCGTGCAGGGTA
>CAZLPE010000110.1:0-12415 GCA_964561325.1 uncultured Flavipsychrobacter sp. | reverse complement strand
AATAGAAGGTAATATTCGCTAAGTAGTAGTAGGCGATAATAGGAAGTATGGCAATGAACGGTACGCAGATAGCCGTAGTTGGAGGTTGCTGGTGCGGAGCAATGAGGTGGTGAATGATTAGGCCGAGGGGCAGGGGTTAGTATATCAAATTTGAACTAAAAGCCTTTCGCAATCAATTTCTATTTGAGTGGATACGCTTTGAAGGCTCAAGTAAATATTATTTTCGGAGCAATCGAAAAAGGTGATAGCGTTCTAATACAATTGTCAGATGATTACCATGAAAAACTAAAGCAAAAAAGGGCGCGGTTAACAATCGAGGTTTATGCCTTTCGTACAAAAGAACAAGAATATATGACTTTGGCCGGTTACCAAAACACGTCGATTGCTGATAATCGTCTGGGAGTCTACATAGCCATTTTAGGTATTGCGTATTGCATTTTTTCGATACGCGAAATGTATGTGGGATTTGCAGCATACACAACCAACCCCAACGCCATTTAGTCATATTTGTTCAAAAACAACCATTTATAAGGCTTTGCATTACCAGTTGCACATCCAAAGAAGGTCCTTATATACGTTGCAGATGGGCTGTAAAGGCTATTTCTCATACTATATGTAACGTGAGGCTATCAATTTATAGAATGTACACGCTCCGTGAACGTATAATTTTAGTGAACGCTTATTTAGCGTCTTACTGTTTGTTCACTATATTTGCATGTACACGTTCCGTGTACATGCAAATATTTATGAAACAAGAAGAGCAAATAATAGAAGAGGCGTTTACCCAACTGGAACGAAATACAGGTATCCGGTCATCATGGAATTACCAAGATGCAGAAGTAGACGGTGCAGCCGATCTTATCATTGAAGGTAGACAGTTTCACGCCTATTTAGCAATAAAACGGGAGGTGAGGCAATACCAGCTTGAAAATTTACTGAACCAGGCCAAGCGCTTCCAGCCATTTATGGTTGTAGCGCAAGATATCTTCCCAACAATAAAAGAACAACTTCGCGCCGAAAAGGTTGCCTATCTCGATACCGCAGGCAATATATTTATCAATAGAGAAGGTACCTACCTATGGATAGAAGGGCACAAGAAAGCAAAAAAAAATAAGATTGTAACTAACCGGGCATTTACAAAAGCCGGGCTAAAAGTTGTGTTCTACTTGCTACTGGAACCCGACGCAATAAACATGCCCTATCGCCAGCTTGCAGAGCGTACCGATGTGGCATTGGGCAATATCCAGAACGTGCTGCAAGGGCTAAAGGACGCCGGTTTCATTCTGCAAATAGACAAGCAGCGCAGGATGTTGCATAACAAAAAGGCGCTGCTGCGGCGCTGGATAGATGGCTACAGGGAAACATTAAAGCCTGCGCTCCATATCGGTAACTTTCGTTTTTGGAATAAGGAAGCGGCACACCATTGGGGAGAACTCGTTTTCCCAGAGCACGTAACATCCGTATGGGGTGGCGAACCGGCGGCGGCAATGATGACAAATTACCTGAATCCGCAGAAACTAACATTATATACCAACACAAAAAACACACTGGTACCTAAATGGCGGCTAATGCCGGCTGAAGATGGGGAATTGCATATTTACGAGCAATTCTGGCAATGGCCGGAACAGCATCAGGGAATGACTGCGCCGCCGTTGTTAGTGTATGCCGACCTCCTTATTACAGACGATCCAAGGTGCGCCGAAACCGCGCAAATGATTTACGAAAAATTTTTAAGAGATGAGTTTGAAGGCGATTAACAGGGAAGAATTAAAAGATGTATTGAAAGCATTAGAAGAGGCATTCCGTGCCTGTAACATTGATTACTATATTATTGGGGCAATAGCAAGGGACATTTGGTATGCCAGAGGCGATAAAAAGTTCAGGACCACAAAAGATATAGATTTCGCTGTGCTGGTTGGCAGCCATGAGCAGTACGAACAGGTGCACGATTACCTGATAAAACACAAAGGCTTTGTTTCCTCCAAGACAAATGCTTTTGTTGTGATAGCGCCAGATAAAATGGCGATAGATTTATTACCTTTTGGCGAACTGGCATTAAATGACGGGGAAAAGGTACATGGAGAAGGCTTGACAAGTATCCCGGTAAATGGACTTATGGAAGTCTATGAAGCCGGTACGAAGGCGGTAGAAATGATGGAAGGTCATCATTTTGCTGTAGCGACATTACCCGCCATTGTATTGCTTAAACTAATAGCCTATGACGACAGACCGGAACAACGCACCAAAGATGCCCGTGACATTGCAAACATTATCACTCATTTTTTTGAGCTGGAAGGAGATATGATTTACGAACATCATAGCGACCTTTTTATGCGAGAAGATGATCTGGAGTTAGCTGATGTTGCTGCAAATGTAATTGGTAGAGCAATAGGCGATATACTTAAAGGGAACCATAAACTTTATCAAAGATTGCTTGGTATTCTTAATAACCATATTGACAAAGGAGGAAAGAAGGAGTTTATAAGAAACATGGCGCAGGAAACAAACGGAACCATAGCGCATATGATACAACACTTGCGTGGTGTGCGGTCTGGTTTGTTATCCAAAATGACAGGTGACGAATAAACAATAAATTTATGAGCATGAAAAAAACATGGCCGGCAAGCTATAATAGCGATGGCTACTCAAATGTTACCCAGGCAATTCGCGCTTGTTTTTCCCTACCCGTACGTTCCACCATTACGGTTGCATACACGCGGGTGGTTTTGTCAAAATCTGTGCCGTCTGTGTAGCAAAATACCGATGAATTATCCTTAGGCGCTCCGAAAAGGTACATCCTGTCTATATTGTTTTCACTCAGTTTATAGGCTACAGCGTTGGTCAATGATGCCGCCGCTACTTTCCTTCGCCCGGCATCGCTTTCGTCTTTTTCTATATTACTTGCAGCATCATTAAAGATTACATAATTGCCATTGGGTATGCTTACATAATCATATGACATAAACCGCCTGTTGTCGATATTATTGTACGTTACTTGTTTTTTTGAAATTGCATACCCGCTGATTTCTGCCCCGGTATCAGAAAGTATAGACACACCAATTGCGCCGAGACCTGCCCTACCTTGACCAGAATAGCTTTCTTCCATTAATACAGATGTAGTCTTGTCGATATTGATCGTCATTTTTTTAGGAACACCAGAATAGCTATAATCGCTGCCAATGTGCGATTGTGCATATTCGGCTACTTTCCTCGCCGCCAAAGGAGCTATATAGGTAATATCTAACGTTTCCGGGTCGAAATAACTAATGAGCGATAAGTAGTAGCGGGTTGTAGTTTGTGCCGTCCGCTTGAATTTAGATTCCTCGAGCGTTCGTATGCGCAATTGTAGTCGGTCAGTATTTTTGTTGTAAAGCAATTGCGCGTTCACATCTCTGAATGGAATATTGACTTTCATTACTTTACTTGTAAACGCCTTATCGGTTACTTTCAGTTTAGATAAGACAACCTTGCAGTCTTCATCGAATGTAAGGCTGCTTGGCAGAAACCTTATCTTGTCGTAGTAGCCGCTGGACACAAGATAAACGCATTTATTTCCGTCTACCGCGGCTGTTTTGTAGAGCGAATGCCTGAACGAAGCGCCTACAATCTTAAAATCGGCTTTATTGAGTAGCGTATGCGCCCCGTCGAAGTGCATTACACTGGCTTGTTGGCTATAGCTACCATTATCTGTGTTGACCAAGATGAGCGCATAACAATCTGACTCCGGATCTTTCACTACATGAATACCGCTTAAACCGAACCCAACTGCATATTTTTCACCGAATAAACCCAAAAGACTGGCTACCTTTTCTTCCTTACGCACAGAACCATCGCTTGGGTCGAGCTGTATGCGAAACATACTATTTACTTTTCCGTCTCTCTGTAACAGAAAAAGAACGGGCGCTCCATTTATTTCATACAGATCGTACTGACGGATATCTTCCATGCTATGCGGATCCCATAGCTCGCTACCTAAGTTTTTCTGGGCTACTAATTTCCTGTTTTTGTCATAGACCGTTACATCTATACCATTCTTTTCGGTGGCATGCAGCAAAAAGGTATTCCCATTCCTTAGTTGTAACAACTGAGCCCAACCTGGCCCCGGCTCCTCGAAAACATCGCTTTTCTCTATATGAAACTGCTGTGCATATAAAGTAGTAGAAACAGACGCGACCGCCAATAAAAGCGCAAATAGGGTCTTTAGAAATTTCATAAAGTATATATTGGGCGCCAAGATACCGATTTTCGGGACTTCGTCGTTAAATCCATTTTTATTTATCACCCAATGCAATGAAAAGACTTTGAACCGGTTACAAATAAACAACTTTACAGTTATGATTTTGACGGCACAATAAATTACAGAGCGTTACCAACGCTCGTAATAGCTATTTCCTACAAATAAAGTTGAAACATACCCTATAAAACCGCGGCGCTATTTCCTGATATACACCCGCGTGCCCGGCGCTACAAGTGTGTAGAGGTCGTCTATATCGGCATTTTTAAGGGCTATGCACCCGTCTGTCCAGCACACGCCCAGCTCTATCATGTCGTCGCCGCCCTTCCATATGCCGTGTATGCCCACATCGCCGCCCAGTTGCGCATTAGCAGGTATCTCGCCCTTGGCCTTAAGCCTGTTGAAACGTGCTATCGATGAATCGTTAGGGTAATTGATGAGCATAAACTTGTGGTATTTCGATTGCGGATTTTTGCTCTGTATCGTAAACCATCCCTCGGGCGTGCAGCGGTCGCCGGCCATATTCTTGTTTTCCATGGGTTTGGGGCCAAACACAGCCTTGTACGACCGGATAAGCTTACGCCGGTAAAATACTTCCAGATTGTATTTCGATTTGTTGACTACCACCATCACAGAATCGCGATTCATTGTATCGGGGTCTATGGGCACACGCCTGCCTATGGTAGGCGTTATTATCTCTGTCTCGGTTATGCGCTTGCCGCCCAGCTCATACTGCACGGTGCGCACGGTATTTCCTTTCTTGTCTTTATGCTCGTCTATTATTTTTATGTTGGTGGGCTGCGCCAGACCGGATTTTCCCTGCGCAGCAGCGCGAGGGCTATGCAGCGCTACAAGCCACAGAACGGCAAGCAAAAGGCAGATGCCATAATGCTCGCCGCGCTGCTTTTTGTATATATGTTGTTTCGCCACAGGCGCTAAGCTATTCAATAAAAGTCGGTTTGTATGCCTGCAAGCACACATACAGCCGTACTGTATTACCCAAATGGCGTAATACGCACTGCCAGATTGATAACTCTACCATCTATAGGCGCCCATAGCGGCTTAAACACCGGGGCTGTAATGCTGCCTGTATAAAGCTGTTCGTGATTAGTTTGGCGGTAGTCGAGCAGGTTTTCGCCATTAAGCGTTATGCTGAATTTCTTGCCTATTTTTCGTTCTACCATCATAGCGGCAAAAAAATAGCCCGGCGTTCGGTTGTCGCCATCGCGGTACTGCCCGCCAAAGTACGAGCCTTCCAGCCCTATGCGCCACCGGCCCTCCCACTCTTTTACAGCAGTAAACGCCATACGGTCGCGCGGCGTTAGCGGCATAATGTTGTTATCCGGCAGATAGTCACGGCGTGCATCAGTATAGGTATAGCCCATATACAGCTCTATGGTATGCACCGTAAGCTTCACATAGGTATCGAAACCCTGCGTAATTACAGGTTTAGCGGCGTTATAAAAAGTTACCGCCCCATTGGGATATTGTCCGGCCACAATAGGGTCGGTTACCTCCGTTCTGAAAAAGGCATGATTCACAAACAAGCTCACATCCTTGCTTATGTCTTTCTTGAAATTACCTTCCAGATTGTACCCTACCGATCGCTCGGCTTTGATATCTTCGGGTAGCGGCAGCAACTGTTGGATACTGTAGTCGGTTATTTGCTGTTGCAGCGGATTGGGTGTTTTGTAGCCCATACCCACGCCGCCGCGCATGCCCCACACCTCGCTAAATCTGTGAAAGAAAGCTATGCGCGGCAGTACAAAATCGCCATAGTGCGCTGTGTGGTCTGCGCGCAAACCGCCGTCTATAGTTGTTTTTTCGCGCAGATGCAGCGTATACTGAGCAAAAGCTCCTACCACATTATTTTGGTAGTCGGGCAGGGCTACATCCACGGTAGCATCTTTTTTGGTAAAAGCATCGCCAGTAGTATTTATGCCTGCCACAAGATTGTGTTTACGATGCGGCACATATACCGAAGCCTCGCCGTAATAGTTGATTTGCCCGGCGCGCAGGCTGTAGGTATTGGTAGATATTGCTCTATCAAAACCGCTTACGCTACCCTTTACCGTTAGTTTGGCGGCGCCCTTTAGCGTGCGTTCCACTATCAGTTCGCCGGTATGGCGCATGGTTTTGTTTTGCTCGTAGTAGCGGTGCAGGCTGTCGGGCAAGCCGTTGATTACTTGCAGGTCGCCGCCCTTTCTTTGTTCTGCCGTTAGGCTATAGCCAGCTATTACTGTGGTTTGTTCGTTTGGGTAGTAAAACAACCGCGGGTGCAGCGTAGCTGTTTTCAGTTCCGGCACATCGCTCAGGCCGTCGCCATTTACGTCTACGGCCGCTTGCTGCGTATAGCCTGCAAAAAAAGTGTAGCCTACTTTTTTATACCGCTTGGCCGCGTACATATTCAGATTTTGCTCGTTGAGCGTAGTGGCATTGAGCGTAAATATTGCCTCCTGACTTTGCTTAGGTCGTTTAGAGATAAGATTGACCAGCCCGGCAATGGCGCCGCCGCCATATAGCGTAGACGCCGAACCTTTTACCAGTTCTACCTGCCGCAGATCGAGCGGAGCAACCTGCAATATGCCAAAACCTCCGCTCAAGCCATCGTAGAGCGGCATGCCATCGCGTAGCATTTGCGTATACTGACCGCTCAACCCCTGTATCCGCACATTGGCATTGCCCGACACCACCGACGATTGCTGTATCTGCACGCCGCTCACATCGCCCAGTATGCTGGCTATGTTGGCGGGCTTAATGGTGTTCTCTTCGCCCAGTTCTTCGGCGCCCAGCGCTTCTACCTTCAGCGGACTGTTTTCCATTCGCTCGTTGTTGCGTGTGGTAGCGAGCACCACTACCTCGTCCAGCGTCTCGGCGTCTTGCTGTAGATATATGGTTAACGCTCCAGTGAGTGGCAGCGTTATAGCGGTATCCAGCCTCTCGTAGCCGGTTAGGGAAAAGATGATTTTATATTCGCCCGGCGCCAACGCAATGTTGGCCATACCAGAGCTGTCGGTAGTAGCCAGCCAGTTCTTATTGTCGCTTACCGTTGCCAACTCCAGCGGTAACCCGGTCTTTTTATCGCATACCTTAATTTTTGTTTGTTGTGCATGTGCATACATGCCTGCAAGGCACAGGTATAGTAGCACGATATATCGTTTCATGATCTTTATTTTTTGAGTAAATTAAAATTTGCCCGGGGCGCTGAGCTGCCCCGAGCAATAGATTTATTAGCGCAACGGCTTAGCGCTTGTCGCTTCTGGCTTCCATAAAATTGCCTTCGTTGTCAAATAGCAGGTCTTTTCCCTTTACTTCCGCCTCATATTTCACCGCGCCATTGGCCGCTACTATGCGCGCCGCTTCTTTGATATTACCTTTTGCCTGGGCATATTTTTGCGCTTTGGCCGGTAGCTCTGCAATAGCAATTTTTGTCTCTGTTTCCACTACTGCGCCGCTGGCGCTATACAGTACCGACATTTCTTTGCCGCCAGACATAAAAGAGGCTTCGTACTTATCGCCCTCTTGCTCCCATTTTACTTTCGTAGCCGTTGCATAGGCTTTGGCAAAAGCTGCCTTTGCAGCGACAGGGATTTCTTTTTTTTGAGCAACTGCGCTGGCAGCGCATAGCATGCACGCAACCAAAACAATATTTACCAGTTTCATATTTTATTTAGTTTTTAGTGGAAATAACAACCTCACTCCCAATATCGCGGACAATGAGCAGTGCAATACATAAAAAGCTAAATAATGGGTGGGCGCAACATTTTTGCAACAGAACCACTCGGAAAATAACCGCCTCTAAATGCGCCGTATACAATAGCGCCATCGTTGAATAGCGTGTTCCGACACTCAAATACAATGGGCTTAGCCAACACAACTGCCACACTGGCGGCATATACTATATGAAAAGGTTGGTGCGGCTTTTCTCGCTCGCCCTGCTCGTTTTGCTCTAAAGACTCGAAAACATCGGGAATGTTCAGCAGGTGTTCCAGCACAAAATCTGCGGCATTGATATCAGGGTCTTCTGCAGCGCAATGGCTGTACATCTCTTTTAGGTGCGTCATATCAACATTGGGGAACAGTATATTGCCCAAGCCATAGAACGCCATGATAAAGATTACAACCAGTTTTCGCATTGCAAATTGATATTGCGAATATAAGATAATACGTGTAGACTGCGGTTATGGGGGATATAGTGATTGGGCTATATTGGGTTTCAAGCCGCTCTGACTAATGCCACCATCTGGCGCCAGTATTCCGCAGGATCACTGGCGCCTCGCTAAAGTAGCTGATTTGCAATCGGCGTTAATTCCGGTACGGACTGTTTAGAATAGCTAATTTATGTAGATTTTTACCGCAAAGACATTTGATACAGTTAGACATGGATTTGATAACTACTGGAGTTCCAATTAGCCGACGTTTACAAACCGGCTTCCTTAGTGAGACACGAGGGTTATTTCGAACACTCGCGCCGGATGAATAACAACCTGGCGCACTTGCTTTGTATCCTTCTACTTCTTACGCTTTGCCCGCTCATACTGCACAGGCCATAACATCTCGTCGTAGCCCAATTCGCGGGCAGCGCGGAGCGGGAAGTAGGGGTCGCGCAGCAATTCGCGAGCCATAAATATCAGGTCGGCCTGTTCGTTTTGCAGTATATCTTCTGCCTGTTGCGGCGCTACTATAATACCTACTGCGCCGGTCATTATTCCGGTCCGGCGCACTGCCTCGGCAAAAGGTACTTGGTAATTGGGGCGGGCCAGTATTTTTGCGTCGGCCACTACTCCGCCCGATGAGCAATCTATCAGGTCTACACCGCGCTCTTTCACCACCTCGGCAAGGCGCATAGAGTCGTCTACCTCCCAGCCGTCGTCGCGCCAGTCGCTGGCCGATATACGCAAAAACAGCGGATAGTCGACAGGCATTTCGTTGCGCACCGCATCTATTATTTCCAACAAAAAGCGAATACGGTTATCGAACGAGCCGCCGTAATGGTCTGTGCGGTGGTTGGTGAGCGGCGAGGTAAACTCATTGATGAGGTAGCCATGAGCGCCATGTATTTCTATTACCTTAAAACCGGCCTGTATCGCCCTGCGCGTCGCGGCGCCAAACATTGCAACGATATCGGCTATGGCTTCGGCGGTAAGTTCTACAGGGGTGTCTTTGTCTGCGCTGAAGGGTATTGCGCTTGGCGCAACAGTTTTCCAGCCTCCATTTTCGGGCGTTATCAGTTGGTCGCCCAGCCATGGGGCGCTCACGCTGGCTTTGCGGCCTGCATGCGCCAGCTGTATACCCGGCACAGCGCCTTGCTGAGCAATAAATTGCGTAATATGCCGTAGCTTTTCTATATGCTCGTCGCGCCACAGCCCCAGGTCTTGCGGCGATATGCGCCCTTCCGGCGACACCGCCACAGCTTCTGTAAACACCAGTCCTGCGCCGCCTACAGCGCGGCTACCCAAATGCACAAGGTGCCAGTCGTTGGCAAAACCATCGGCAGCAGAATACTGACACATAGGGCTTACCACTATGCGGTTGCGCAGAGACACGCTGCGTATTTGTAACGGAGAAAAGAGGAGCGACATGAAACTGAAATTGTACTGACTGTGTAAAGACTACAGAACTATTTTCAACAGACGTAAAAATACGTTTAAAGATAAGATTTTTACTTTTGCCAGTATAATATGTAGCTATTGGCAGATTGCACTATAAGCAAGCGGCTTTCATAATACCGCACACATTTCAGTAGAAATCGCCCTAACTTGCACCTATGTTTGCCGATATCATACTTCCCTTGCACCTGCCGCAAACGCTCACTTATGGCGTGCCTCACCAGATGCACGATCAATTGCAGCCCGGTATGCGGGTAGAGGTAGGCTTGGGCAGCAACAAACAGTATGCGGGTATTGTAGAGCGGCTGCACAATTTTAAGCCCGATTCGTATATCGTAAAGCCTATAAAAAACATAATAGATTTAGAGCCCGTAGTAAACGAAAAGCAGCTGCAGTTTTGGAAATGGATAGGACAATACTACATGGCTACTCCCGGCGAGGTGATGCAGGCAGCGCTGCCGGCACACCTGAAAATGATGGGCGAAACGAGGCTGGAATGGGTGGGCGAAGACGATGTGGCTTACACATGGAGCCCTGAAGCCTACATGGCGGTAGATGCGCTGCGCCTGCGCAAAGAAATGACCATAAGCGAACTGCGTAAGTTGATAGGCGCCCGATATTTTGCTAATGTGCTCAACGAACTGCTGGAAAACGAAGCTATCCAGATAAACGATGCGCTGGAAAGCCCGTACAAGCCGCGCAAAGAGCGCGTGGTGGTGTTGGCGCCGCTCTATACCGACCAAAAGCAAATGATTGCGCTTTTTGATAAACTGGGAAAGGCGCCCAGACAACTGGAGCTGCTGATGGTGTATACCCAGATAGCCATAAAAAAAGGCGTAGTGCGCCAGCCCGAACTACTGGAAACCGCTGTGGCTACTGCCGCACAACTAAAGGCGATGGTAGATAAGGGCATTTTTACAATAGAAGAAAAAAACGTAGACAGGCTGCTGTACACAAAAAAAACAGTAGCAAAGTCTATGTCGTTTACACCGGCGCAGCAAACCGCTTACGATGCGCTTACCGCCGGTATGAAAGAAAAAAATGTGGCAGTGCTGCACGGCGTAACCGGTAGCGGCAAAACGCTGCTGTATGTGCAAAAGATAAAGGAGTGTCTGGCCGAGGGCAAGCAGGCGGTACTTTTGTTTCCAGAGATAGGTATTACTACGCAGTTGGTCAACAGGCTGCACGATTGGTTTGGCGAGATACTGGGTGTGTACCATTCGCATTTTAGCAATAACGAGCGGGTAGAGATATGGGAAAAAGTGCGCAAGGGCGCCTACAAGGTAGTAGCCGGACCAAGATCGGCGCTATGGCTGCCCTACAGCAATGTGGGATTGGTGATTGTGGACGAGGAGCACGACAGCTCGTATAAGCAGAAAGACCCCGCCCCGAGGTTTCATGCGCGCGACGCCGCCATATACCTTGCGGGGCTGCACAATGCGCGGGTTATCTTAGGTTCGGCTACGCCATCGGTAGAAACGCTGTATAATGCGGAACAAAAAAAATATGCTTACATACCGCTTACCGACCGGTATATGGGGGTGCAAATGCCAGCTATTGAGGTGGTAAATGCCAAGTCGCTGGAGACTGTGAAAAAAACGGGAACCAAGCTGATTACTCCCGAACTGCAACAAGCCATAACCGAGGCCCTGCAACACCGCAAGCAGGTAATACTGTTTCAGAACAAGCGCGGCTATGCGCCGTTTCAGCTATGCACCGTATGCGGATGGACGCCGCAATGCAAAAACTGCTCTGTGTCGCTCACCTACCACAAAAGCACCGACAAGCTGCATTGTCATTATTGCGGACTTAAAACTGCGGTAGTGCAGATCTGCCCGGTTTGCGGCGGCGCGCGCATGGTGAGCAAGAGTTTTGGCACCGAGAAAATAGAAGAAGAGGTGCAACTGATCTACCCCAATGCCCGCGTAGCCAGAATGGATGTAGACAGTATGCGGGCCAAGCACAGCATGACAGAACTGCTGGACAAACTGGAACAAAGGAAGGTAGATATACTGGTGGGCACGCAAATGGTAGTAAAGGGGCTCGATTTTGCCGCCGTGGCGCTGGTGGGTATCCTAAGCGCCGATGGCCTTCTTAGTTTTCCCGATTTCAGGGTAAACGAGCGGGCTTTTCAGCTAATGGAGCAGGTAAGCGGGCGGGCAGGGCGCACAGATGGTAAGGGTAGAGTGCTGATACAAGCCTACAATATAGGCCACCCGGTATTGCAATGGGTAAAAGACCACGACGTTAGGGCTTTCTACCTGCAAGAAATTAAGTATAGAGAGTTTTTTTCGTATCCGCCTTTCAGTCGCATCATTAAAATTATTTTCAAACACATGGACGACCCCAAGGCTATTGCCGCCGCCAACCTTATGGCAGAAGCGCTAAGCAACTACGCAGGCATAGCCGTGCAGGGACCGGGGCCGGGCATAGTGCCGAGAGTGCGCAACCTGTACATACACGAAATATGGATAAAATGCCCCCGCGACAACAAACTGCTCACCAACCTTAAGTCTTTTTTGCAGGAACAACGCCAGTTGGTACTCGGCAAAAAAGGCAACTCTAATGTGCA
>CAZLPE010000109.1:0-12466 GCA_964561325.1 uncultured Flavipsychrobacter sp. | reverse complement strand
AATAGGATAGGTAATTATCATAGACTTTATACCGCGAAGACATAGAATAAAGATAAGTTTAGGTTTTTACAATGCCAAGCGCTCGCTTATAACGCCGGTTACAAACCGGCTTATTTAGCGAGACGAGTGATCCTGCGGAACACTCGCGTCAAAGGGGGGGGCTTAACGATATTTCATTAACCAAAAGAATTAACCCATTTGAAAAAGACGCTCTGCCAAGAAAAATCGCCTTGCAATACATTAGGCATTCTTGTAAGCATAATCGCAAATTTATTCAATTGCTCCTCTTCTGCTGGCCAACTGTCATCAGGATGATCATAAATATACATAGGATTATTTATATTAAAATAATTATAAAGTCGCTCTACCATGACATCTTGCGAATAATCATCGCTTTGCGAAACCATACAACCTACACTTTGCATAATGCACCACAACTTCACTAAGCACTTACCATTACATAGTCTTATTTGTTCATTTTTAACAATGACACTCATGTTGTGGCTTTTAACTACATCACTAAATGCTATTTCAACTTTATTTTTAAATATGCTATGTTCCATTACATTTCGTTATGAAGTTTTGATTAGGGTGCCAATCAGATTCTTTAGTAGCTGGATGGTTATTGCCCCTCTGGCGCAAATTCCCCTACGCATCCCTCGTCTAATTAAAGAAGCCGGTTTTTAACCTACGTTAAACACTACTGTATTTATAAAATTGTGCCAGCCGTATGATGCGTAAAGGATATATCGTAACATTTATACCGCGAAGACATAGAATAAAGATAGGTTTAGGTTTTTACAATGCCAAGCGCTCGCTTATAACGCCGGTTACAAACCGGCTTATTTAGTTAGACACGAGTGATCCTGCGGAACACTCGCGCCAGAGGGGGAAACGGTTAAACACACAGGCACAAAATCTCCCCCCCTCCCCATCTAACTTTCATTAATTTTACACTATCAAATGTGTACTATGAACCGATTGTTTTTATGTCTGTTGTTTGTTGCGGCGGCTATGGGCGGATGGGCGCAAACCGGCCAGCCTGCTACTCCTGCCGAGGCCAACAGGATGGGCAACAACTATTACTATGGCCGCAATGTGCCTAAAGATTATAGCGAGGCTTTATTGTGGTTTAGAAAGGCGGCGGATGCCGGCTATGCCGAGGGGCAATATAATACCGGCCTTATGTACGAATTTGGGCATGGCGCCGACCGTAGTACAGACGAGGCTATGAAATGGTATCGCCTGGCGGCGGCGCAGGGATATACAGAGGCTATGTGGCGGATGGGGTATATATACGAAACCGGCAAGGGTGTGGCTAAAAATATGGCGGAGGCGGCTTTGTGGTTTGGCAAGGGCGCCGAGGCGGGCGACGCATCGAGCATGAACAATCTGGGTATACTGTATAAAAATGGCAACGGGGTGGCGCAAAACTATGCGCGCGCCATAGCGCTGTTCGAACAGGCTACCGCCCTCAATGATAAGCATGCGCCCAACAATCTGGCGTCGATGTACGAAAACGCGCGGGGTGTGGCGCGCAACTATGGCAAGGCCATGGAGCTGTACCGCACAGCTGCGGCGCGTGGCAACAATAATGCGGTATTTAATATAGGATGGCTATTAGAAAAAGGCTACGGCTGCACTGCCAACCGCGATTCGGCAATAGTATATTATACCATAGCCGCCGAAAAAGGCCATGCTAATGCGCAAAACAATCTGGCGTGGCTGTATCAGCAAAAAGGCGATAAAACACAGGCGCTGTATTGGTATCAGAAATCGGCGGCGCAGGGCTATGCGCTGGCGGCGGCCAATCTGGGCAGGTTTTACGAGCACGGCTGGATGGTGACCAAAGACTGGAACAAAGCAGTAGAGCTGTACCGCACCGCCGCCGAAAAGGGCGATGAATGCGGCCAAAACAACTACGGCTATGCGTTTGAGGTAAACAAAGATTATGAGCAAGCTTTATATTGGTACCGTAAATCGGCGGCGCAAGACTATGCGCGGGCGCTGGCCAACATAGCGGGTATGTATGAGCGGGGCAATGGCGTGGAGCAAAACCTGGATAGCGCAGTAGCTTATGCGCGCAGGGCTGCGGCGCATGGCGACGCCGCCGGTCAGTTCAGGTTAGGGTGGCTGCTGGAGCGCGGCTGGGGCGCGACCCGCAATACAGATAGCGCGGCTATGTGGTACCGGCTGTCGGTAGCGCAAGAGTATGGCGCGGCCGAATGCAATCTGGGGTATTTTTACGCCAGCGGTAAGAGCGTGCCCCATAGCGACACCACAGCGGTGCGCCTGTACCGCGCCGCCATAGAGCATGGCAGCGTGCGTGCCAAAAACAATCTGGGGTGGATGTATGAAAACGGATGGGGCGTAGAAAAAAGCTGTCCCGAGGCTGTGCTGTGGTACACCCGCGCCCTGGCCGACAACGACACTTTTGCAGCGCGCAACCTGAAACGCATAAACGCCAACGGCGGCTGCCAAACGGCTACGGTAAAAAAAGCGCCTGCTCCCGAAGCGGCGCTTAGCTTGTTTCCCAACCCTAACAATGGCAGGTTTACGCTGCAACTGCCCGACGAGGCTGCCGAAAAAACTATGGTAACTCTCTACGATATGCAGGGCGGCATACTACAGCAGCAGACCATAGAGGGTAGGGTAAAAGATTTTGTGCTGGATGCGCCCGCCGGCTTGTATCTGGTTAGCGCCATTAGCGGCGACAATAAATGGACGGCGCGGGTGGTAATACAGCGCTAACCGGCGCTCTGGCGGCCCGTGAGCAGCCATGTGCGCATATTGCCCTTGCTTTTTATGTTCATCACTCCCCTGTCGGTAAAGGTGTAGCTGTTTTCTATGCTTTGCTTAAAGGTGTCGGAGCAGTGTATTTCATCGGCCACACCCGACGACTCCATGCGGCTGGCGGTGTTTACTGCATCGCCCCAAATGTCGTATATAAATTTCTTCTTACCAATGACGCCCGCTACCACCCTGCCGCTGTCGAGCCCTATCCTGAAGTGTACCGGCGCGCCGTCGGGGGCGGTAAAGCCGGCCATAGTGGCGCGTAGTTCCAGCGCCATTTCGGCGGCGGCTATGGCATGGTTGGGGTTAGGTTCGGGCAGGCCGGCCACCGCCATGTAGCAGTCGCCTATGGTTTTTATCTTCTCCAAGCCATGTTTGCCTGCCAGCGCATCAAAAATAGTGAACACTTCGTTCAGCATATTGATGATGATTTTCGGGTCTTTATGATCGCAATACTTGGTAAAACCCACAATGTCTACAAACATAATCGAGGCGCCATCGAAGTGGTCGGCTATGGGAAACTCCTTGCGTTTCAGGCGCGTTACTATTTTCCGGGGTAGTATGTTGAACAGCAGATTGTCTGACAGCTTGCGTTGCCTGAACGACAGCCCGACAACGGTAAGCAGGAAGCAAAATACCGTAACGTACAAAAATGTTGCATTACGGTTCTTTGCTATCGTCAGTTGGTTGAGCTGCACCTGTGCGGCCTTTTCTTTTTCGGCCATTGTTTTTTCTTCTATAGCCAGTTGCTTTTCCAGATTAGCAAACTTCACCTTATTAGAGGCGCTGGTGAGCGAGTCGCGGTAAATACTGAACTGACTATACGCATTGAGCGCCGATTTATAGTCGCCCAGCGAATCGTATATTTCAGACAGGTCGTAGCATACGGCTTGCAGCGCATTGAGGTCGCCTACTTCTTTAAACAATGCATGTGCATCCCGACTATACCCCAGCGCCTTGCGGAGGTTTTCTTTGCGGCCGGCTACCAGGTAGGCATAGCGTTGGCTCCCGGCGGTGTCTTTGGCTATTTTCAGGTACAGGCTACCCAAATTGCCATGTACGCCGGCTATGCCCTGCTTGTCGCCCGATGTTTCGTACATCTTCAGCGCGCGCCGGTGGTAGTCCAGCGCCAGCGCATAATCCCTGGTTAGGGTATACACATAGGCTATGTTCAGCAGTTTGTTGGCAATAGCCGCCGTATCTTTTAGTTGCTCAAAAATGCGCAATGCGTTAAAGTCGTATTCAAGGGCATTTTTATAGTCTTTCAGGTTGTAGTACACATTGCCTATGTTGCCCATGTCTATAGCTATCGACTGCGAGTCGGCAAGGCGTTTGTGTATTTCCAGCGCCTTGGCATCGTAGTGCAGGGCTTCGGCATATTTTTGCGGCACCTCATACAGATTGCCTATTACGCCATACACCCTTGCCAGCCCTCGCTGATCGTTTAGTTGCTGGTATATTCGCAGGGCCTTCAGCGCATATTCCAGCGCCCGGGCAAAATCGCCCTTGGTATCGTATATGCCTGCAATGTTGCCCAGCGCCCGCGCCTGTCCGTCTTTATTGCCCGTTTGTTCAAAAATGGCGAGCGCATTGGCATAGAGTACCAGGGCGGTATCGTTTTCGGCTTTGTTCATGTAGGCATTGCCTATATTTTTATAGGCGGTAGCCATACCGTTTTTCCAGTTTAGGCTGCGCGCCAGTTGCAGCGCCTGTGCGCCGTATTTAATACCGTTGTCTGAATTGATGAAAAAGTAGGTGTATGCAAGCTGATTTAGTATGTTCACCTTCATGGTATCTTCTTTTGCTGCGGGCAATACCCCCAGCAGCGAGTCTACCAACTGCTGCCCCTGCTTTTGCGCAGCAGCGTTGCCGGCAAGCAGTAGCAGCAATGCCAGCCGCCAGACATAGCGAAAAATACAATTAGCCATAAGAGTACGAATGAAGTTGGCAACCTGAATTATGCCAATTTTAGACGTAAAATAGGGCATTTCCCTTCGCTTAGGCGGGATAAAAACATAAGCAAATAAACGGCATATATATTACTAAGTAAGGCTGCACATTAGCTGTTTTTGAGCGGCGGGCATGGCCGGCAGCAGTATACGCCAAACGCAATGGAGGGGCATTAACGGGTAAACAACCGGACGATCATAACAATAACAGCTATAAGAAACATAAACAACGATATGCGGTTCATGCCGTGCATAAACTTGATGTTGATGTTTTTAGGGTCGCGGGGATCGCGCTTGCGGATATAGAAGTAGGTAAGTATCTGCTGCCACACACCTTGTTTCATAAAAAGGCTTTGTTTTGTTAAAGGTAAACAAATTATAGTATGCCTTTTTGCCCTGCCGCGTTCGAAATAATACATCTGCCTATATGCGAAATTGATACCGGAGGCGGGCATAAAAAAAGCAGGACAAAATGTAGTGTACATTTCCGTCCTGCTTTTCAAAATTGCCGGCTATTATAATCATTATCTCAGGCGCACATTCCCCAAACGCACACCCGGACTGCCTGCCACCTGCTTGTGCAGGAGCTATTTATGCGCAGCGTATGCTGCTGTGTTTATTCTATTGTTATCCGTTTTACCACCGGCGCATTGTTTTCGTTGCTGAACCTGATTTTTACAAAATATAGTCCCTTGCTCCATTGCGCGGTGTTCAGTTCATAATTGTTTCTATTTATGTCGTTTATCTGCGCTACTGCACGGCCGGTTTGGTCGTAAACCACCACCGAGCTTACCGGCTGCGGACTTTGCAACTGCACAGAAGTGGTAGCCGGGTTAGGAAAGGCTGCTACTTCTGCAGCGGTAGTTACTTCGTCTACAGACGATACGCCCGTACACACCTGATTGTACAGAAAATCGCGCACCAGCGAGTCTACGCTATTGAATTTTGCTGCATTAGAAGACCATGGCACATGCCCGTCGGCAGGAAACACCTTGCTCATGTGGTATATACCCTTGGCGGTATATTCGGGCTCCAGCGATCCTAATCCGCACAGGTTTACATGCACATTTATCGGGAAGCTCGTGGTGCCAAAGTTGGGATAGCCGCAGGTGTAAGGCACTACGTTATCGAGCGTGCCCGATGCATTAACCGATGGTTTTTTGCCGGCAGTAAGAAATGCGGTAGTGTTGAGGCCGCCGGCCAGATTGATGATGGCTTTCGATTTTGTAGTGTAGCCAGCATTGCCGCTATTGCCTTCAAAACCGCCATTGGCCGCCATTGCGGTTGCAATATAAGACGGGCATTCGCCTATATTATCTATATAGCCCACGTGCATATACAGCACAGCTCCCGCAGAGTTGCCGCCTATAAAAATATTGTTGGTGTCTATTTTGTAAGCATTGGTAGTGGCGGCGTCTTTTACCAGATACCTTATTGCCGCTTTGCCGTCGCTTATGGCTTTTACTACTTCGTCTATAGCCAGCGTAGAGTCTGTAGACACCATGCTGAGCAGGTCGCTGAGGCGGTAGTCTATAGAAACCGTTACATAGCCGCGCTTAGCAAACCGCACGCACAGCGAGTCGACCGTCACGTCGTTTTGGCGGGTGCCGCCTATGAAGCTGCCGCCATGCGCCAGCACTATAACGGGCCGCCGCGACAGCGTATCGCCCGATGGGCTGTAAATATCCATTTTCAGACCATAGGGCGTAGAATATACTGCGCTGTCTACAGTTACATTTGGAAAAATCTGATTCAGATAGCGACCGCCGGGGCACTGCGCAGCGCTGTTTAGCGCGCCCGCAGTTAATGCGCTCATCATTAGAAAATACAATTTCCTCATCGTGTGTGGTTTTGAGTGATTAATTTCATTACAATGTAGCAAATTCTTATCAAGGGTAATATATTTCTGTTAAATTTTCTTTCAAAACCATATATCCCTTACGAAATTCATTGCCATTGCCCCGGCAGATAGTATTGCGCAGCAGCGCGACCCGATAGGTATTATTGCCCGCCTATACGCACCCCCACCAGCCAGTTGATGCCCGGCATAGGGCGACCGGCCGCTACCTGATATTGCGCGTTCCATATATTGTTGCACTGTGCCATAAGCTGGCAGGTATAGCCGCCGCGGGTCAGGGTGTGCATGGCCAGTATATTGCCGGTATTGTAGGGCGGCAGGTAGGCCGATTCATCAGATGTGGTAAAGCGGTAGCCGGTATAGGTGTGGTTGTAGTTTAGGGTGGTGTTTTTATAGGTGGCGCCGGCGTTGGCCATGCCGTTGTAGCGGGGCGCATAGGGTATTTGCTTGCCTACGCTGCCATCGTGGGGTAGGTAGCTTTGCGCTGTGGTCGACAGGCAGTATGCGGTATTCACGCTCATGTGCAGGCGCACACGACCCAACGTATAGCTCAGCGTGTTTTCGGTTTCCACTCCTCGGCTGTGCACTTCGGCTATGTTGTGGGGCGTCCATACGGCTCCGCCCAGCCACACTATCCAGTCGCGTATACTACGGTCGAACACAGATAGATCGTGGTATACAGACAGCCTGCCTTTAGCGCCCTTCAGGGTGTATCCGGCATCGCGGCTCCAGCCTTGTTCGGGCAGCAGTCCTTCATTGCCGCCCGGCTGGTAATACAGCTCATTGAGCGTAGGCGCGCGGTAGCTGCGCTGCACATTGCCCCGCACCTGCAGCCACTGCGTCAGCGTATAGGCGGCGCTAAGACCGGGCAGGGCTACGCGCTGGTCGTTTATAGCTTCGGCGCGTAGGTTCAAGGCCATATTAAGCCGCTCGTGCAGCAGGCTTGCCTGATAGGCGCCGGCAAGGGCGGCCTTTTGTTGCTGCCGCTGCGTAGCGCCCGGCAGCTGCGTTAGCTGCACCGGAGCAAAAAGCAGGGCCTGCCCATACTTGCCCAACTGCCTCTTCCAGCCTGCCTCGGCATAATATTGCCCTACCGTATTGGCGCTTTGCATCGCCACGGCTGCATCTGTATACCTCACCTCGTCTCTTATGGCCGATGCTTTTACATACCATACATTGGCGCCGCTTTTCTTGCGCCAGTCTACCAGCGTGCGCAGCGAGCCATCGGTCTGCTCCTTGCCCGACCATTGCTCAAACAGCGCCGGCGGTATTTGCCGCACATATTGCTGATACCATACCGAGATGCTAATACGCTGGCTATCGCTTATTTTGTAAGCGGCGTGCAGTAGCGCTGCGGCGCTCTGCAAGCGGCCGTTGGGCATTTGCGCTGTAGCGCCCGCCTGGGTGGTGTATTCAAAATTGTTGGCAGCGGTCTGCGCTTGTAGGTTGGCCGACACATACCACCGCCGCGATGCGCTGCTGCCGCGCAGCCCGCCCGCATACTGCCCAAAACTGCCTGCGCCGCCGGTTACGGCTATGGCTTTGCGCTGGGTGTCGAACACAGGCTCCTCGGTTTCCAGCAGTAGGGCTCCGCCTACATTGCCGCTGCCCCATAGGGCTGCGCTGCCGCCATATACTACGTTCACCCTGCTCATAAAACTTACCGGCAATGTAGATACATCGGCAATGCCAAGGGCGGCATTCTGAATAGGCACACCGTTCCAGTATACCTGCGACTGCGCCGCCGAAGCGCCCCTGAAACTGAGCGTTGCCAGCGCATTGAACCCGTATGACTTTACAAATACCGATGTTTGCTGCGCCAGCAGCGCCGCCATATTGTTTTGCTGGTAGCGCAGCAGCGTGGCGCTGTCTATTGTTTTTATTTTTTGCCCCGGCGCAAATACCTGCAATCTGTCGTCGGCCGATAGCCGGTGGCGGCCGCGCACCTTTACTTCCGTCAGTGTGTCGGGGCGTAGCTGTCCGCTGGCGCCTACAGCCCACAGGCACAGCGCGCCGGCGAGGCAAAGGCTGCGTAGCGCTGTAGTTGTGGCGGAGCGTAGCGGCATTGTGTAGATGAGTCGATTAAATTTTAGTAGAAACAAAACATGCCGGGACCGCGGCCTACTGCAAAAGTATGCAATAGCGCGCCATCGGGCCGGTATACCATTACCAGTCCTTTTTGGGTAAAGCCCCGCGGGTCGCCTATATATATATTACCCGTAGCGGGCTGAATACCGAGGCCCCAGAAATACTGATAGCGCTGCGCCGCAATAAATGGCTGCGCAGGCAGTGCGGCGGCATGTATGCTCATGCGGTAAATGCCGTTGTTATCGGCGCCGCCTTTGTAGTTTACTTCTATAAAGTATAGCGTGTCTTTGGTAGCGTTCAGTTGCGGTTTCAGCACATCGGCTGCGGCGGGAAACGTATAGGTAGCCAGCGCGGCGCCGGTAGATGGATCTATGCGGGTCCAGGCGGCAGTTTTGCCCTTGGTCTGGTTGCCCGATAGTACCCACAGCATTTGGTCCGCGTCTACCAGGGCGGCTTGGGGCGCATATCCTCCGGCCGTCAGGGTTTGTTTCACCTTGTCGGTTGACGGGTCTATGCGGAAAGCCTTATTGCTGGCCGTATCCCAGGCGGTTACTATGGCGTCGCCATTATACAGGCACATACCTTCCGGGTTTTGGGCAGGCAGTTCTATTATGCCGGTTTGTTGTAGGGTTTGGGTATTTATTATGTACACCTTATTGCTGTACAGGGTTGTTACATAGGCTTTGTTGGCGGCTACAGCCAGCGTATAGCGCGGCTTGGGTATATTGATTACGCCCTCGGCCTTGCGGGTGGCAGCGTTTATGGCTATTACCTTGTCTGAACTATTGATGCACAAAAAATAACGATCGCCTATGCGGGTCATGCTCTGGAACACATCGCCCAGCGGCTGGCCGTTGGCGGCGGCATAGAGGTCGCCATACACGCTGTCGGCGGCGGCATTGCAGGCATACAGCGTTGCATCGCCTGCGCCAAAATTGCCCTCGCATACCACATAGGTAGCGCCTGCCGCGGCTCCGCCCTGGTTATCTGTAGGTTCGGGTTTGTCTTTTACACAAGCCTGTAGCAGACATAAGCCGGCAACGATTATTGCTTTATAATTTTTTGCGCCCATTGCATTCCGTTAGCGTCGGTAAGTTGAAGGTAGTACATGCCTGCGGGAAATTGCGCAACAGAAATTGTATTAACAGCGCCGGTTAGCTGCTGGCGGCTTAAAACCTGACCGGTAATGGCGCTGATGGAGGCCGTAATGCCGGGCGCAGTAGCCGAACGCAACGCGATGGTAATATTGTCGGTAGCCGGATTAGGGAACACCTGCACAGCCATGGCGCCCTGCGTAGCGGCAACAGCCGACGGCAAGGTAAGGTGTATAGCCCCTACGGCGTCGAGATCGAACCCGCCGGGATAAATGGGCGTAGGATACGGATCGTTGATAACGCGGCCGGTCTGGTCGTGCGAGGCGTGTGGGCCAATATCGCCCACTACATCTATAAGCCGCACATGGGTAATATTATTTATATCGAGCCCGCTGATGCCCGCCAGCTCGTGGAGGTCGAAGGGCGTGCCGTACATGGCTATGTACTTGCCTGCAAGATTGTTGACTTTTGAGGCATCGAGATACACGCCCGCCATGGGGGTCTGGGTATTGATCTGCGTATTGCTGTTGGCCGGAAATCTGAAAAAATTTATGCCATCGGAGCTGACCTCTACAAACGCCAGTTCCATAAACGACTGCGTAGGGTCGGCAGGATTGGCGAAGCCGTTTTCGAAAACCGCAAAATCGGCTCCGGGACCATCGTAAAGCGTGCCGGTAAACGTGAGCGTTGCCACGCCGCTGTCGCCCAGGCTCACAATGCTGCGGTCGGGCGCGCCTATGGCGTCGGTATCATCGCCCGTGCTCACAGGCCCAAGGGAAGGGTCTGCTATGTTCATATATCCGCGCTGCACCGTGCACTGTTTTGCCCAACCGGTAAACGCACTGCTACCGGCGGCAATGGCGTCGCTGCCCGGCAGCCCTGCCTGCGGCGCATACTGTGCGCTGGCGCTCAGCTGCGCCATACAACATGCATATATAAACAAGCAAACCCTTTTCATAGTAGTTGTTTTGAAAGCTCTATTACTAATTACTATCCTTTTATAAACCTCATTGCAGCGCTGGCGCCGCTACCCTTTAGCTGCAGCAGGTAGGCGCCCACTGGCAGCGCCGCTGTGCTGATAGCTGTTTTGCGCTCTGTGCGGGGCATAGTGGCTACCACATTGCCGCGCATATCCAGCACATCTATCTGCGTTATGTTTTCATCGGTTACATCTACATACAGTACATCGGCTGCCGGATTGGGATACACCCTGGCGGCAGTAACCGGAGTATGCAGCGCAGCCGCGCCAAGCGATGATTCGTTTGTAGTGAAGTTATCTATGCAAAAGTAAGCAGGCGTATTCATACCAAAGGTGCCATTGTCGGTAGAGGTAAGCGTAAACTGCAAACTATCTACGCGGCCCAGCGGCAATACATTTACCCACTGCCATGTTTTCAGTATGTAGTTCATAGTAGTGTCCGGGTGGAGGAAGTTGGCCAGATAAGCGCCAACGCTGTCGGGCTGCAACACGCCGCCCAGATAGCCGCGCACTGTTAGCTTGAAAAAGTCGCCATTGTGAAATTTACGGGCAAAGCCGTCGCCATCGCGCATACTGTTGTAGGCATAGGTGTTGTTGGTAACATAAAACCCGCGTACCGGCTGGCCTGCTGCTGCGCCCGTGAGCCTTACAAGATTTTCGGAGCCATAGGCCACCGCATATTTCGACGAGCCATCTACGCCTATAGCCGCTTTGGCCGAATACTGGTTGGTAAATCCGCTGGTAACGCTGTCGGTCATGTTGGAATAGGCAAAGCCGTGACCCCAGTAGCCGCCCCAGGCAGTATCGTAGTAGCAGGGGAAGTGCGCCAGACCATTATCGAAACCCACATCTGTGCCGGGGCCGGAATAGTTGACATAAAAAGTGTCGGCATGAGCCAGACTTAGGCTCTCGAAGGTAGCCACAGTTTGCGCCTTAGCGGCAGTGGCGCCGATAACGAGCGACGCGAATAATAGTGTAATTGTGCGCATATATAAATTGGTTTTTTGAAAACAAATTTTAATGTGCAGCAACGGGTGTTAATAACCAGATAGAAAAAAACAGGAAAGCCCTACCTTCATCTCATCTGTGCTTTTCTTCCCGAAAGCAGCGATAAGCAAAATTTACAAAGGCAGGTCTTCTGACTTACTCCACCTTCTTGCGGCCTTCCCATTCCGTGAGGAACAGTGGCAAACAGGTAGCAAAAAGGCTTTTTGCGGAGCTAACAGCATCGGGAAATGTTCTGGATTCGCACCAGATTCCCTTTTAATTCCGCCGTGGCGGAAACCATTGTCGGGTGCAAAAGTAGGGCGTAAAAATTTAAAAACCGGGAAAATTTGTGAGCGTGGGGATAGGATAGGAGTTATTGATGGTATTGGTAAAGTGTAAGTGGTTGGGGATTATTGGGTAGGATTGTATAAGGGGTGGTGAAATATTTTTTGTGTTTGGGGGGAGCCAATAGCGGTGGGCATCGCTCATTGCATGTATATCCATCACATTCGCAGGTCTGAAGACTAAGAACATCGGGCTGGTTTTATGTTACGTAACTCAGATTTGACAACTTTCTAAAAAGTTGTCAAATCTTGGCAATACGTGGGAGCTATGCGTGGGTGCAATGCGCCACACCCTGAGTCGCATATAACATTTTAAGTAAAGTTATTTTTTATACAAATACACTCCGTGGTGTCGGATTTTGTGTGTTAGGTAT
>CAZLPE010000108.1:0-12706 GCA_964561325.1 uncultured Flavipsychrobacter sp. | reverse complement strand
TTTCACTACGTTACCGATGCCTTACAGGTGCTGGAATTGGCGTTGAAGTGAGGATGAGATTTAATAACTATTAAAAATAGCCCGTGAGTTTTCGCGGGCTATTTTAGTAAATGGAGATGTGATCAGGTATTATACTCCTACCTCCACCAATACACCGCCGCCAACACCAGCCCGATAACGCCTGCAAAATAATAGGCGGCATAGTCTTGTAGTTTGCCCGATTGCAGTTGCTTTATAAGGGCTGATATCTTGCCGGTTATTGTGGCCAGCAGATTCATTAGTCCGTCTATTATATTGCGGTCTACCCAGGCTGCGGGGCGGCCTATCAGGTTGAAGATCAGTTTTTTTGTGATGAACAGGTATACTTCGTCTATATAAAACTTGCGGTAAGCGCTTCTGTACAGTCCGCCCATACCATCGGCTATGCGTTGCGGGGTTTCGTTCTCTTTTTTGTAGAGCGACAGAGCAATGAAAATGCCAGCTGTAGCCAGAAGCACCGGCGCTATAGAGAAGGTAATATGCATTTCAGATATCAGCGCTTTGCCGTCGCTGGTTACCAGCTTGCCAAATGGCAGGAAGCCTGCACCTACCGAGAGCGCGCCTAATATCATGAGTGGCAGCATCATTGTTATAGGGCCTTCGCCATGGCTGTGGTGGTCGTCATGTGCGCCGTGAGCGCCGTTTTCGGCATGCGCTGCATGGAAGGGCCTGCTCCAGAAAATACTGAAATACAGCCGGAACATATAGAATGCTGTTATAGCAGCGGTAGTGATAGCCAGTGCAAAAATGCCTTTGTTGGCATGAAAAGCTGCCTGCAATATCTCTTCTTTACTAAAGAAACCGGCAAAGGGCGGTATACCCGCAATAGCCAGACAGGCTATTAAAAAAGTAATGTGTGTTATAGGCATTTGTTTGCGCAGCCCACCCATATCTTTCATTTCGTTGCTGTGTACATAATGTATTACTGAGCCGGCGCCGAGGAACAACAATGCTTTGAACATGGCGTGAGTGAACAGGTGGAACATAGAAGCCATGTAGCCCAATCCATGCTCGCCGCCATAGCCCGATACGCCCAACGCAAACATCATATACCCTATTTGCGACATAGTAGAATACGCCAGCACGCGCTTGATATCTGTTTGTGTACAGGCTATAATAGCAGCTATAAGCGACGACGCAGCGCCTACATAGGTAACCACCTGCAATGCCGATGGGCACGACAGCGCATATATAGGGAACAAACGGGCGACCAGAAATACGCCCGCTACCACCATTGTGGCGGCATGTATCAAGGCCGATACCGGGGTAGGGCCCTCCATAGCGTCGGGCAGCCAGATATGTAGCGGAAACATGGCCGACTTGCCGGCTCCGCCAATAAAAACAAGCAATAATCCCCAGGTAAGCGCCGAGCAGCCTATGAACGACGCTGCCATAGCGCTGTGTAGCTGGTCGGTAGGGGTGGTGAGGCGCGCTATCATAGTTTGGAAATCGAGGGTGCCGCTGTAGTAGCTCAATACCAGAATGCCTATAAGAAAGCCGAGGTCGGCAAAGCGGGTAACAATAAACGCTTTTTTGCTGGCGGCCACTGCCGACGGCTTATCGAAATAATAGCCAATGAGCAGGTAAGACGATACCCCCACCAACTCCCAGAACATGTATATCTGAAAGATGTTGGACGAGAGTACTAACCCAAGCATAGAGAACGTAAAGAGTCCGAGGTAAGAATAATAGGTGGCATAGCGCTCTTCGCCCTTCATATAGCCAAGGCTGTAAAAATGCACCATCAGCGATATGAGCGTTACCACTACCAGCATCATAACCGATATAGGGTCGAGTAATATGCCGAGATCTATTGACACATTGGGGCTAAACTGGAGCCAGTTTATTTTCAGCGGTATCATTTGTTGGTAGGCGTCGCCCACCTTGCCCGTTACAAAAAAATAATCGTAAGCTACCGTTGCCGATAAAATGAATGATGTTAGCAGTGTAAGTGTGCCCAATATGCCGCACAGGCCGGGGAAGTTTTTACGACCCACGAGCGATATTAGCGTGAAGCTGAATAACGGCAGCAATGGTATAAGTGCAATAGATGAAGCGCTCAGCATGGTTTAAAATTTCATTGTGTCCACCTCGTCAACATCAATAGTGTTGTAGTTGCGGTACAGGTTAATAATTATTGCTATTGCTACTGCAGCCTCGGCGGCGGCAATGGTAATAATGAACAACGTAAAGAACAGCCCATCGAGCTTGTGCGCAAATAAGTACTTATTGAAAGCTACAAAGTTGATGTTTACACTGTTCAGTATCAGCTCTACCGACATGAGCATGGTGATCATGTTGCGTCGGGTAAGGAAGCCGTAAACGCCTATAAAAAACAAGGCGCAACTTATAAAGAGTAAATGGGGTAATCCTATGGCGTTCATTTGTATTAGTTTTTATGTAGTCCGTTATTTATCCTTCCAGCTCAGGCGCAAACTCATGATTGATAGCTGCAATGTCTATATCGTCTTTTTCTGGTAAAATGGGGTGGGGCGGTATCTTTATTTTTATTGCTATTACTATGCAGCCTATCATAGCCGCCAGCAGCAGCATACTCACCACCTCAAACGGCAATATATAGCCATGGTTTGCGGTGTCCAGCATTTGGGCGCCTATATTGCCGGCGCTTGGTTCCAGAGCGGGTTGGCCGTTTGGCGTAAAACTTTGCTCGTTGATGTACAGCATTGTAAGCGCACAACCAAAAGCAGCAGCTAATGCCGACAATACCGCTCGACCCAGCGCGGGTTTTTTCATGTCTTCGCCCGACCCTTGTGTAAGGAATATAGAGAATATGATAAGCACTACTATGCCGCCCACATACACAACAATCTGCACTGCGCCTATAAATTCGTAGTCGAGATAAAAGTATAAACCGGCAATGCCTATTAACGAAAACAATAAGTAGACTGCCGCGCGCAGTATTTTGCGCGATGTAACCGCCATAATGCCGCCGCCAACTATTGTAGCGGCAAGTATGTAGAAAATAATTGTTGATGCATTCATGCTGTGCTAATTATTTTATTATTTGTCTGCTACTATAAGGGTTTAGATCTAAGTTCAGGTCGCGCTTTGCGGCGCTATTTTCATTTTTTATTCTACACCCTCCATTATTTTAGACCCCGGCGCGTTCAGCGTTTTCTTCAGTTGCCGTTTGTCGTATACGCTGTGTTCAAATGTCTGCGCCATCTTTATTGCATCCGAGGGGCAAGCCGTAACGCACATATTGCACATGGTGCATAGCTCCAGGTGATAAACGAATGTGTCGATTGCTTTTTTCTTTTTGCCGTCGGGCTGCAATTCCTGCTTTGTTATGATTTTGATAGTGCCGTTCGGGCAGGCTATTTCGCACGCCTGACAGCCGGTGCAGCGGTGTTCGTTGTTTTCGTTGTGGGGCATAACCACCTCGCCCTTAAACCTGTCGAACATTTGCAGCGTAGCCCGGTTGTCGGGGTATTCCTGCGTTTGTATCTCCTTAGGGTGCGTAAAGTAGTATCCGGTCACCTTCATGCCCTTGAGCAGCGACCCCACCGATTTGTATATGGTAACGAAATAGTCTTTTATGAACATTGGCGCTTTATTTTTATAGCAAAACCCAATAAAATTTTATAACACGTCCTTGCTTACTCACTTAAAAATGCCATCCCATTATGGCCATCACGGTTACAAACAGCACATTTACCATGCTTATGGGCAGCAGGTATTTCCATTCCAGCGTCAGTAGTTGGTCTACGCGCAGGCGGGGGAAGGTCCAGCGAAACTGCATGATAATGAATATGATAGCAAACGTTTTACCGAAAAACCACAGCGATGATGGTATGAAATCCATTATATGGTTGAATGCTTCCCAATGGCCAATGTGAAAAGGCATCCATCCGCCAAGGAACAGCGTAGCGCCAATAGCCGACACTACAAACAGATTAATATACTCTGCCAGCAAAAACATGGCAAATTTCATACCCGAGTATTCTGTATGAAAACCCGCTGTCAACTCCTGTTCAGCCTCTGCAAGGTCGAAGGGGGCGCGGTTGATCTCGGCGGTAGAGGCTATAACAAATATTATAAAAGAGATGAGCACAGGTATGTGCCCTTTAAATATCCACCAGCCGTTTTCCTGACTCATTACTATATCGCTCATCCGCAGGCTGCCGGTAAGTATTACTATAGATATCAGCGACAGTCCTACCGACAGTTCGTAGCTTACTATCTGCGCTCCGCTACGCATAGCGCCCAGCAGCGAATATTTATTGTAGCTGCTCCAGCCGGCCATTAGTATGCCTATTACCGCTATAGACGATACCGACGATACATACAGCACGCCAATACTCAAGTCCCAAATCTGAAAATCTTTGGCAAACGCTATTGGCGCCATTACCAGCATACTGGCTACCACCACTATCATAGGCGCCAGATTGAACAGGAACTTATCTGATGCTGTAGGCGTTAGCCCTTCTTTCAGGAGTAGTTTTATGGTGTCGGCCACTATTTGCAAGCTGCCTTTGGGGCCTACCCTGTTGGGGCCCAGCCTTATTTGCATAAATGCGGCTACTTTACGTTCCATATAACCCAGGAAAAAGCAGAGCGGCACCAGAAAAAGCAGCAGGCTAATGCCGGCAATGGCCATTTCTGTAATTTTCACCATAAGCTCGTTATGTATGGTTCCGGCCAGCCACGTGTGGATGCCAGTGGCTATGGATGAAAAACTGACTGTTAAAAAAAGCGCCAATGTTTGTATTGTTTAGTGGTTCTACAAATTCAATATTTCTTCTGCCACACTCTTCCTGTTCACATTCAGTTACCGGTCTACGTCGGGTATCACCAGATCTATCGTTGCCATAATAGCTACAAGGTCGCCTATTTTGGCGCCTGTTGCCATATGGCTCAATGCCGATAGATTGGAGAAGTTTGGCGAACGGTATTTTATACGGTAGGGCGAGGCAGCGCCATCGCTCACTATATACACGCCCAGCTCGCCGCGTGCAGTTTCCACGCGTTGGTAAAACTCGCCTTTCGGTAGTTTTATCACCATTTTGGTTTTAGCCTGAAAGTCGCCTTCCGGTATATTGTCTATCAGTTGTTCTATAATGGCTACGCTTTGCTTCATTTCTTCCATGCGCACCATGTAGCGGGTATAGCTGTCGCCGCCGGTCATTACTATTTCGTCAAACTGTAATTTGTCATACCCGTCATACGGAAACCATTTGCGTATGTCGCAACTCACGCCCGATGCCCGCGCAGTGGGGCCGGAGCACCCAAACGATATGGCGTCTTCCGCCGACAAGTAGCCTACGCCCTTGGTGCGTTGTTCAAAAATAACGTTGCCGGTAAGGGCTTCCTCGTATTCTCTGAACCGCGATTTTACCTGCTTCATTACATCCTTCACCCGGTTTTGAAAGTTAGGGTGTATGTCGTACATCACGCCGCCGGGCACGCTATAGTTTTGGGTAAGACGCGCGCCGCAGGTCTCCTCCATTATTTCCATTATCAGTTCGCGCTCTCTAAACGCGTAAAAGAAAGGTGTTACTGCGCCAAGGTCTAAACCGGTGCAGCCCCACCAAAGCTGGTGCGACGATAGTCTGGTCAGTTCGGCCATCAGTATGCGTATAGCCTGCGCTCGCGGCGGGGCTTCTATTTGCAAGCCTTTCTCCACCGTAAGTGCGCACGCCTGATTGTTTATATGGGCGCTCAGATAGTCCATCCTGCTTGTGGCATATATGAAGTTGCGGTAAGATAAGCTCTCCGACATCTTCTCTATAGACCGGTGTATGTAGCCTAAGTGGGGTTGTATCTTTTTTATGGTTTCTCCGTCCAGCCACACCTTCAGGTGCAGTACGCCGTGTGTACTGGGGTGTTGAGGGCCAATATTTATTACAAATTCCCCTTCTTCGGTCAGTTCTGGTTCTCCTAACAAACTCATAGCGAAATCATATTTTCATCAACATAATTTTTTCTCAGCGGGTATCCTTCCCAGTCTTCGTCCAGCAGTAGCCTGCGCAGGTCGGGATGGTTTAAAAACCGTACTCCAAACAGATCATACACTTCGCGCTCATGAAAATTGGCAGTTTGCCATATATCGCATAGCGTTTCTATCTCGGGTTTGTTCACATCGGCTATTTTGGCCTTTACCACTATGTTGTGGCGGTGCGTTTTAGACAGCAAGTGGTACACCATCATGAAATGGGTTTTCCAGTCTATACACGTCAGGCAAAACATATAGTCGAAGTGGAACTCGGTATTGTAGCGCAGCGCTTTCATTAACGGTCTAAGTTCAGAGGGCGTAATGAGCAGCGTCAGAAACTCGCCGGTTTCGTCGTAGGCAACAGTTGGAAACAGGGCAGTAACGGCCGCTTTTATTTCTTCGTTGGTCATTTGCCTTCTTCTGTTTTTGCTTTACCGAAATAGGTTTCGTGTTTTATTTTTTCCTGTAGCGTTATCATAGCGTGTAGCAGCGCCTCAGGGCGGGGCGGGCAGCCGGGTATGTACACATCTACAGGTATTACGTGGTCTACGCCTTTTACCACCGAATAGGTATTGTAAAAAAACGGTCCGCCCGATATAGTGCATGCGCCCATGGCTATTACATATTTAGGGTCGGGCATTTGGTCGTAGAGGCGTTTCAGCACAGGCGCCATTTTCATTACTATTGTGCCGGCCACTATTATCAGGTCGGCCTGACGGGGCGTAGCGCGCGCAACCTCAAACCCAAACCTCGACCAGTCGTACTTGGCGTCGGCTGCAGACATCATTTCTATTGCGCAACAACTGGTGCCGAAAACAAGAGGCCAGAGCGAATTGGATCGTGCCCAGTTGATCATATCATCCAGCTTAGACACTACTATACCCCCATCTGCGGTTTGGTGGAGTTGTGCCGGAAAAACCATTTTTTCTGTTTCTGCCATAGAAAAATCATTATGTATATCGATTTGCTATTCACTATACAACGTAGTTGTTACTGCCGCTTGTATAGTTTTTTGGTATTGAAACGTGTGCTTACTCCTACTGTTTATTCGTGCAGATGCAGTTTTACTACGCCCAGCGCACTAATATTGTATTCCCCTTTTGCTGCATTTGTCGAGAGTTTAAATGTAGCTATTAGTTTTCATAAAATGAAATAGTTGGATTGCCAAAAAAAGGAATAATCTTAACGATTTTTTGGGGAGTAGCGGGTGTCGGTAGGCGGTTTAAGCGGTATTACCAATTTGCCGTAGCTCGGCTGGTTATTTTCACGATGCAGTCAGGTGGTTTGCTATGTGTTTTGCAGCAGGGTAAAAACAACTTGTTTATGGGTGGTAAAGTATATGAGTACATACATTTCCTCCAGTCAATAGGCACTAACAGCGAAAACCTTACCAGCCCGGGTATTTCTCATCCCATTCTTTATCGTACACTTCGTGGCCATTTCCTTTACATTCAATATGCAAATCGATTGCTATCTGCCGTATTACATCTTCCAGTAGCAAATTGTCTATCAGCGCTTTGGGTATCGCTTCTTCACCATTTATCAGTCCTACTATATTGCCGGTAATGCTGCCTGTACTATCCGAATCGCCGGAGTGGTTTATGGCAAGATTTATTGCTTTTTCAAAATCATGTTCGTATTGCAGCGAGCAATAAAGCGCAATGGATAGCGCTTCCTCGCCAATCCAGCCTCCGCCCAGCAGTTGCACATTTTCGTAGGTGGGCTGTGTGTTTTTAGAAAATTCGACTGCTTTTTGAATAGCAGATAGCGTTTCCTCGTGATGCGCCCATTTTTTCAGGATGCCCATAGTGCGGTTTATTGCCTCGGGCAAGGGGATGTTGTTGTTCAGCATGCAGATAATAGCCGAAAGCGCGCCCGCCGATAGATAGCCGCTCGGGTGCCCATGCGTAATTGCGGCTATTTCTGCTCCTAATCTAAACGCTTCGTCAAAATTGTAATGAACGAAAAGGCCAACCGGCGCTATACGCATAATTCCCCCGCAGCCCTTGCTATTATTTATGGGCTGGTCTATACGGCCATATTTTCCAGACCTTAAAGCGGATAGACAGGTGTTGCCAGGCGCACGCCTTTTGAATAGATCTTGCTGTTTGATTAACCATCCGTCGCTTTCCGTGTTCCCTTGTACTTTTGGTGCATACCAATCACGTTGAGTTTGTAACCATCGCATGTAGGAATTGTGACAAATTTGGATTAGCGCTCCACCGATTCCCTTACTAACTGCTCTATTTTTTGCTCTAAGCAGGCCTTCGGCGGTAAACAACAGCATTTGTGTATCGTCTGTTATTTCCCCTTTGCCATCGGGGCGTTCCACATAGCTGTTTACGCCCTCATCGCCCCATCTTTTGAGTATTTCGCGCAACGAATAAAATTCGGTTGGAGCGCCCATTGCATCGCCTATTGCTCCGCCAATAATGCAGCCGGTATAGTTTCCGATAGTTAGCTTGCCCATAGTTTATCGTTGCTCCTCCATTGGTTTTACCTATGCACATAGATGAATAACAGGTATTGCAGTTAATAGCTGCGCTGTACCAATTTAGGTGGGAGTAGATTAGTAAAAAACGTTTATTTTTTGCGTAACAGACAATCCTATCAGCGGTTGTAGAAAACAATAGCCAATATATAGATTGTTTTTAGGCGACTACATCCATTTCAGGGCGCCTTTCTTCCATGCATAGAGTAAGCCCATAAATAAGATGAACATGAATATCACTATTTCTACAAGACCGATCATGCCTACTTTTTTTACGGCCACCGCCCATGGGTACATAAACACAAGCTCAACATCGAATATCAGGAAAATGAGCGCAAACAAATAGTAGCCTACGTTGAACTGTATCCAGGAGGTGCCCGTAGTGGGTATGCCGCATTCGTATGGCTCGCCCTTCACCGTGTTTTTAGACGATTTGGCAACAGCTTTCGAAACCAGTATGCCGCCCGCGGCAAAGGCGATACCTACAATTAATAGCAATATTAAGGCTAACGATCCCATAGCAAGCTGTTTGTTTAGGTCTGTGTTATTAAAAAACGTACTGCAAATTACAAATCTGTTACGGCGCTGAAGTTTAAGCACGATAAAGATAGGGGAGATATTGATATTTTCTTATAGCTGCATTAAAATTATGCACCCATCTGGTGCGCCGCCCAAAAGGATAATAGATTTTTGCATAAACAAAAAAAGTTGGTGAAAAACCTGATAAAAATCATAGTTGGAAGTATGAATAAAATTTATTTTTCCAGCCAGTTTTTATACTTTTAAGAAAAATCTAAAAACATGGCAATTAAAATAACCGACGAATGTATTAACTGCGGCGCCTGCGAGCCCGAGTGTCCGAACGGGGCAATTTTTGCAGGGGGAGACGAATGGATGTTTTCTTACAAGACATCGTTGTCTGGAACTTTTGTAGCAAAAAGCGGACTGACCGCCGATGTAAATACGGGTCAGGATCCCATATCCAGCGATTACTACTATATCGTAACCGACAAATGCACAGAGTGCGTAGGCTTTCACGACGAGCCGCAATGCGCGTCTGTGTGCCCGGTAGACTGCTGCATACCAGATGAAGATAATGTGGAAAGCAGAGAAGAGTTGGAAAATAAAAAGGCAACTTTGCATCCGTAAAAGGGGGAATGTCTATTAGCGATGATCGCGGTTTGCCAGGAAGCGCGGTTTATTGGCAGGTAACTGCTGTGTTTATGTGCCTGGACTCATTGTTGCAATTGCCCCGGGCAATACTTGATACTCGAAATAGTTTTTTGTAAATAAAAATTTTAAAATGGATTCAATAACAGCAGACAATAATCCCGTACACGAAACCACACTAATAGAATCTGAAAGTATAGTTATCAGGTTTTCTGGCGACTCGGGCGATGGTATGCAGCTAACCGGTAATCAGTTTACAGATACGGCTGCATTTTTAGGTAACGATTTAAGCACTTTCCCGGAATATCCGGCCGAAATCAGGGCGCCCATAGGCACTACTGCAGGCGTGTCTGGTTTTCAGGTTCACTTTGGTAGTAAAGAAATTTACACTCCCGGCGACGAATACGATGTGCTGGTAGCAATGAACTCGGCAGCGCTTAAAGTAGACTTACCCCGCCTCAAAATAGGCGGCATCATAATAGTAAATACTGCGGGCTTCGATAAAAAAAACCTCAATCTGGCAGGATATGCACCCGATGCTAATCCGCTTGAGGATGGAACCCTCGAAAACTACACCGTTCACAAAATAGACGTTACCAAATTTACTAAGGAATGTCTTGCGGGTTCGGGCTTGGGCATGAAAGAAATAGAACGCTCTAAAAACATGTTTGTTTTAGGGTTGCTTTTCTGGATGTTCGACGAGCCGATGGAGTATACCATCAACTTCATCAAGGAGAAGTTTGCCAAGAAAGCAGATATTGCCGAGGCAAACATAAAGACCCTGAAAGCAGGTTGGAATTTTGGCGATCATACCGAGATTTTTACTACCCGTTTCAGGGTGTCGCCCGCTAAAATGGCTAAAGGCGTTTATCGCAATATATCGGGCAACCATGCCACGGCCATAGGCTTGGTTGCAGCATCCGAAATGTCGGGCTTGCCATTGTTTTTGGGGTCGTATCCCATCACTCCGGCATCCGATGTGTTGCACGAACTATCAAAATACAAAACAAGCGGCGTAAAAACATTTCAGGCCGAAGATGAGATAGCGGCTATTTGCGCCGCCATTGGCGCATCGTATGCCGGCGGACTGGGCGTAACCACTACATCCGGACCGGGTATGTCGCTCAAAACAGAGGCTATAGGTTTGGCCACTATTTTAGAAATACCATTAATAATTGTCAATATTCAGCGCGGCGGGCCATCTACAGGCTTGCCCACAAAAACCGAACAATCGGATCTGATGCAGGCTATGTATGGCCGGCACGGAGAGGGGCCTTTGCCGGTAATAGCCGCAAGCTCGCCAGCCGACTGTTTTGATACGGTTATGGAGGCGGCGCGTATTGCTATAGAGCACATGACGCCCATTATTTGCCTTACCGACGGCTATATTGCCAACGGTACTGAGCCTTGGCGTTTCCCGAGCAAAGATCAGCTGAAACCAATAAACGTGACCTTTGCTACAGAGCCCAACGGCCCTAATGGCGCCTACCTGCCCTACAAACGCGACGAAAAATTAGTGCGCCCTTGGGCAAAACCCGGTACAAAAGGGTTGATGCACCGTATAGGCGGTCTGGAAAAAGCGGAGAATACAGGCAATGTATCGTACGACGCCAAAAACCACCAGGCAATGACAACGCTGCGCGCTGAGAAAATAGAAAGAATAGCTGATTATATACCAGAAGTAGCCCCCGATAGCGGCAACGCCAGCGGAAAGCTTGCTGTGCTGGGGTGGGGGTCTACAAGCGGCGCTATAAAAACAGCGGTGCGCGAGCTTATTGCAGAAGGATACGATGTAGCGCATATACATCTGCGTTATATTAATCCTTTCCCTAAAAATCTGGGCGATTTGCTGAAGGGCTATGAAAAAGTGCTGATACCAGAAATGAACGGCGGACAGTTGCTTAGCCTCATTCGCGCTAAATACCTGATACCAGCAGTGGGCTTCAGCAAGATGCAAGGGCTGCCCTTTACAACAGCCGAATTGAAAAACAAAATTCGTGAAACTCTAAAATAATATTTGTAATGTCTAATATAGCAGAACAAGTTCCGGCGCCCAAACTCACGGCAAAGGATTTTGCATCAAATCAGGAAGTTAAGTGGTGTCCCGGTTGTGGAGACTACTCTATATTGAAGCAGGTGCAAACGGTATTCCCCGATTTTGGAGTGCCAAAAGAAGATATAGTTTTCATTTCGGGTATTGGTTGTGCGGCGCGTTTTACATACTACATGGACACCTACGGTATGCACAGCATTCACGGTAGGGCTGCGGCTATAGCCAGCGGCGTAAAGGCGACAAACCCCAACCTTAGCGTTTGGATAGTATCGGGCGACGGCGATGCCTTCTCTATAGGAGGCAATCACTTTATACACCTGATGCGCAAAAACTTCGACGTTAATTATCTGGTGTTTAATAACGAGATATACGGCCTTACCAAGGGGCAATACTCGCCCACATCGGGCAAGGGCAAGGTGGCAAAATCTACGCCCTATGGGTCGGTAGAAGAGCCGTTCAACCCCAGCGAACTGGCATTGGGCGCTCGCGCCAGCTTTGTGGCGCGCTCGCTCGACCGCGACCCCAAGCATATGCAGATGGTGTTGAAGCGCGCAAACGATCATAAAGGCACTTCGTTTGTAGAAATATACCAAAACTGTACAGTGTTCAACGACGGTACTTTCTTCGCATTTTCTGAAAAAGAAACCAAGAAAGAACAGTCGCTGTTTCTGGAACATGGTAAGCCGCTCATTTTTGGCGCAACCGATAATAAAGGCATAAAGCTGGATGGCGTTATGCCCGTAATTGTGAACCTGAACGACGAAGGCGTATCGGTAAACGATTTGTGGATACACGACGAGCACGACAAAACCAAGGCGCACATAATAGCCAGTTTCTTCGACACTGCTTACGATGGCGTAGATTTCCCTCGTCCGTTTGGCGTGATCTATTCAGAAAATCGTAGTACCTACGAGGTTGCTATGCAGGAACAAATAGACGAACTGGTGTCGCGCAAAGGCCGCCCATCGCTCGATAAAATACTGTCTGGCGATAAAAC
>CAZLPE010000107.1:0-12898 GCA_964561325.1 uncultured Flavipsychrobacter sp. | reverse complement strand
AAACCACCCGCCAATACTATTGCTTCCATTTATGGAGATTTTAGGCAGCAAATTAGTGTTTTTTGGGGTAAAATCTGTACTTGGTGCGGCGATGGGATGCAATATGGGTTGGGGGAAGCAATGCACAATATTGCGAAGGAATCTTTTCTGCCGAACTCACCTTTTGCGCACTACCCAAACCACAGCCTACTGTGAAAGGTTAATTTACTGTGCGCTGTATTACCTATCATTTATTTTGTATTTTTCAGCGGTAAAGGAATCACACAATGACCCGCATCGCTCTTTTCTTCGCGCTTAGCTGCGCTACCCTGCTTGGTTTACAGGCGTCGCAATCTATTGCTCAAAACACAAAATACCATATTAGCCAGCCGCTCGATATACCTACTGCCGGCTGGAACAAGGTGTTGGCATTGAAAAACGGAGGCGCTATGCTGGTGCATCTCGAACCTTCTAAACCGATGCTGATAAAGGTGTTCGACAGCGCGCATAAAGAAATAGCCAGCCATACGGAAGTAACACGCTATCTGGATCTTAACAAACATCAGGAAGAGGTATACAAGGGCATGTACGAGATAAATGGCGAAGGAGTGCTGTTTGTAGAGCAAGAAAAAATGAGCAAGTATCGCCTTATCCGAATCAGGTTTGATGAAAATGACGGCAAAATACTGGAAGAAAAAATGATCTACGAATCGGCGGGGCAAAACAAACGAACCCGGTACTACCTGCTGAAAACAAAAGACGACGACAACTATGCCATATTTTACTGCACCGACCTGATGCAATACAAAGAAAGCAAGCTTAATCTGGTATATTACAACAACAAGCACGAAACGATACGGGAAGTGCAGCTAAAACTGGATCGTAAACAATACGACTTGCTGGAGGTGGTGGGCGTAGAAGCGCAACCCAATGGCAACAGTATAACCCTGTGCCTGAAAAGCCTGCAAACTAACCGCTCGTCCCATTTTGGAGATAATGTGAGCGGCCTGGAAGTATACACGCACGACTTGCATTTTTTTTACGTTCCCAAAAACGCTACCGAGGCCAAACTGAAAATAGTGGATGTAAGCACAGACCTATACCCGTTTTTAGCAAACTATACCTACAATTCTTTTGCCAATACGCTCAATATGCTCGTGTTTAGCTACAGGGCATACACTTACAAATATGGTCTCGATTTTCAGCCGGGTTCTTTGATGGCGTCGGTATTTTTCAATTTCGACGAAACGAACATGGGGCTGAAATATACGTGGCTAAAAAACACCAAAGCCACCGAGTACATAAGACGCACAGGGGGCGACACTACTAAACCATTTAAGGGCGTGCCCATAAAAATGTTTACAAACGAAAACGGGCTGACAACGATCGTATATCAAAGCTATAACACCTACCGAGATCAGGAAACAAGCGCGCGCTCTATTGTTTACAACAGCTATTTCGGCAATATATCCATAACGCAGGTAGACGATGAGGGAAACGAAGTGTGGGGCGCCAGCCTGCCTCTAAGCCAATACATGAAAAGCTACCAGCACTACTACTACCCCGACGAGCTCTGCAAGAGGTGGCAGGATCAGTTTATGTTTGCCGACCTGCCCGCCGCTGTATTTCAACGGCAGTTTGTATCTGTTAACACCTACACGAAAGACAAAAACATGTTTATGGTATACAACGACTACAACAAAAACTTTAATGCTACGATAGAAAAACCCGGCGACACTGTTTACAACTACACTGTTACCAATGCATGCTACTACAAAATGACGCGGAAGAAGGAAATAACTAAAAACTACTTGTTTGGCGAACCAGCGCCCAATGAATATAAAAGCAGTATGATAGAAGGCGCCGACTTTGACGAAAAAAGAGGAAATTATATAACCGTGCTGCAGTACCACAAAGATGGAAAGGAAACCATGCACATAGGCTGGAGCAAGCTGGAGTAGCGCGCTTAACGAGCCGAGATGCCAAAACCGGCTATATTCCCGATCAACACAAACACATTACCTATTATGCCCGATACTTTTTCGGAGTTTTTGTCGGCTATGGCTGGTTCTCCCGGAGTTGAAGCATCGGTAGGTTTTTGGTCTATTTCGGTCAATGCGCCTCTATTTGCAGCGCTGGGGCGCCTAACTTCATCCCAATTGAAGACAAGCATAAATGCCATATACAACAATGCCGACCATAGCATTGATTTGCACAAAAACGACGCCTTTCTTAATATTTCGGGCTTCATAAATAAACTGGCGCTAACGATTAAAATCAACCTAAAATTGAGCAAATTTCATGTAAAACCCAAAAATATTTAAGACAGAAAATACACCTGTTTTTTTCAACTTCCCGACGTTAACAGTAACGACCTTTTTCAACACATTACCCAATGCCTACTAATGCTGAGCAATACCGCTACGGCTTCCGGGATTGCCCAAAAACTTGCTGTTTGTTCGGTTTCGGTGCAAATCATTATTGGTTTTCTGGCAACTACCTCTTTGCAAACAATGCCAACAACAGCATATTTTTTACCGCCGCTTTAGCTTCAGCAAAAAAATACTGACCTTTAAGGTTCAGCATTATATATGGGTATCAACTTTTCGTTTCGCAGGCATGCCTTTTTAGTAGGTGTAGCGCTTCTGCATATGGGCGGTGTAACTATCGCGCAACACCGCAACCCCAACATGTTCAATTGTATGAAATGGCGCAATATCGGGCCTTTTCGCGGAGGACGCACCGTTGGCGCCAGCGGCGACTTACAACATCCCAACATTTTTTATATAGGGGTAAACAATGGCGGCGTATGGAAAACTACCGACTACGGCCGCACGTGGAATCCCATATTCGACGACCAGCCTACGGGCAGCATAGGCGATGTAGCTGTGGCCCCCACAAACGCCAACACCATTTATGTAGCCAGCGGAGAGGGACTACAACGGCCCGACCTATCGGTAGGCGATGGCATGTACAAATCTACCGACGCCGGCAAAACATGGAAAAACATTGGCCTGCGCGAGGGCTTGCAGATAGGCGGCATTGCTATTAGCCCGGTAAACGAAAACACTGCTTTTGCAGCGGTATTGGGTCACCCATACGGACCAAATAAAGAGCGCGGCGTATACCGAACCACAGATGGCGGCAAAACATGGAAACAAGTACTGTATACAGATGAAAACACCGGCGCGGTACAGGTAACCATAGACCCCGCCGACCCAAAGACCATATATGCCGATATGTGGGCGGCGCGCCTTGCGCCATGGGAAAATGGTATGTGGGCCGGCCCGGGCAGCGGATTGTATAAATCTACAGACGGCGGCGACACCTGGCATCCGCTTAAAAACGGATTGCCCGACCGCAGCAAGGGCCTCGGGCGCATAGGCTTTTGTGTGGCGCCATCGCAGCACAACAGGTTGTATGCAGTAGTGAATGCATCGGAAGAATATGGCGGCATATACCGTAGCGACGACGCAGGCGAACACTGGAACAAAATAAACAACGACAAAAGACTGTGGGACAGAGGCGACGACTTTGCAGAAATAAAAGCCGACCCTAAGAATGCCGACATAGTTTACAACGCCAATGTGGTAACCTGGAAATCGACGGATGGCGGCAAATCGTGGAATGCCTTCAAAGGAGCTCCGGGCGGCGATGACTACCACCGCCTGTGGATAAACCCCGCTAATACCGACGTAATACTATTGGCCAGCGATCAGGGCGCCGGCATTACCGTGAACGCAGGACAGACATGGAGCTCGTGGTATAACCAGCCTACAGCCCAACTGTATCACGTAAGCGCAGACAATGCCTTTCCTTACAATCTCTACAGCGGCCAGCAAGAGAGCGGATCGGTGGGTATAAGTAGTCGCGGCAACGATGGGGCAATCACATTTCGCGACTGGAAACCCGTAGGCGCCGAGGAATATGGCTATGTAGTAGCCGACCCTAAAGATCCCAACATTGTGTATGGCGGCAAAATATCGCGCCACGACAAGCGCACCGGGCAAACCCAGCATATAGCTCCGGCTCCGCCGGCGGGTGTTGCGTACCGCTTTTTGCGTACCGCGCCGGTAGTGTTTTCGCCCATAGATAGCGTAACGCTTTTCTATGCGGGTAATATGGTATTCAAAACCCGCAACGGTGGCCAGTCGTGGCAGGTAATAAGCCCCGACCTGACCCGCGAAACATACGATGTGCCCGACTGTATAGGCGTGTACAAAACCGAAGACATGAAAGCTATGCCGCGGCGCGGCGTAGTATACACGCTCGCACCCTCGGCGGTAGATAGTAATACCCTATGGGCAGGCACAGACGACGGGCTAATACACCTGACGCAAAACGGTGGCAAAACATGGCAGAATGTAACGCCCCCGGCCCTCACATCGTGGAGCAAGGTGTCGCTAATGGATGCGGGAAATACAGATAAAAACACCGCATATGCCGCCGTAAACCGTATTCGCCTCGACGATTACAAACCCCACATATACCGCACCCGCGATGCAGGCAAAACATGGCAGGAAATAGTGCGCGGCCTGCCCAACGACCCCATTAATGTGGTAAAAGAAGATCCGCTACAGAAGGGATTGCTGTTTGCGGGATCTGAACGTGCAGTATATGTGTCGTTCGACGATGGCGACCACTGGCAGTCGCTGCGACTGAACATGCCTGCTACTTCCATTCGCGATCTGGTGATTAAAGACGACGACATAGCGGTAGCCACCCATGGCCGTTCGTTCTGGATACTGGACAACATAACCGCGCTGCGACAACTGGCAACACACCCTGCAGCAGCTGTTACGCTCTACAGGCCGCAACTGGCGCGGCGCGTGCGCTGGAATATGTATTCCGATACGCCGATGCCGCAGGATGAGCCGGTAGGCGAAAACCCACCCGACGGAGCTATAATAGATTACTACCTGGCCAACAATACCGCTGGGGAAGTAACCCTGACGATAACGGATAAGAATGGAAAAACCGTGCGCAGATACAGCAGCGCCGACACGCTATATACCATACCCAACGTAAATATTCCGCTGTACTGGGTGCGGCCGCAGCAAAAGCTATCCGGCACGGCAGGGGCGCACCGTTTTGTATGGGATATGCACTATCAGCCGCTCAATGTACCGCCCGCCTACCCCATCAGCGCCATATACGGCAATACTGCGCCAGCCGCCACATCGCCATGGGTTATGCCCGGCGACTATACAGTATCGCTCACTGTAAACGGGCACACCTATGCCCAGCCCTTGACAATCGCCATGGATCCGCGCGTAAAAACCCCTCGCCAAGACTTGCAACTACAGCACGACCTGTCGTTTAGCTGCTATACCGCGCAACGCAAACTGGCAAAAATAGAACGCGAGACAATCAGCATTTTATCACAGTTGTCTGCAATACCTTCCACTTCCCCCGAGCCGCTGTATGCCGCTGCCGCCGAGCTGAAGCAACAACTTACATGGCTTACCGAGGGCGCTGAAAGCTGCGGCGCGGTAAGCAAAACTCTTGGCCGCCTGTCTGATGCGCTGCAAAGCGCAGACGTAGCGCCCACAATGCAACAACAGAACGGCATAACCCTAACCTTACAGCGATACGATGGAATAACCAACAAGTGGGCGTCTGTGCAACAACAACTGCCCATACTTAACAAACAACTGACGCAGGCAGGTAGGAAACCGATAAAGTATAAAGCAAACTGATAAACTGATTAAGATGCGAACGCTACCCGCACCGCCGCTAAGGCTACCATCAAAAACAGAATAAGCGCCGCTAATAAAGATATTGCCCAAATTATTGCATAAATTCGCACATCTGTATGACAGCCGCCAACAATACTACTTACGAACAGGTATATAATGTAGCCGAAGACGACAACCTGATATCGCGGGTGGGGCTTGTGGTGTGCCTGCTGGTGCAGCGCGGCCTGTTTGTGGCCGGCTTTGGCATCAGCAAGGAGTTGCTCACTATACACTACATGGGCTACAACACCAATAAGCCTGTTTGGGATCTCGATTTTTTTGAGCATATGCTGCTGCAGGAACCCCTGCTGGCAGTAAAAGAAAAAGTAAAGGGCGTGTTTCTGTGCAGCGACAAAAACCTGATTGTGCCCGAAGCCCTATACGACGAAACAGAAGCAAAAAACTGGCTGAAACACATTCATTTTATAGAGGCAAAAGACGAAATAATGTCTTTTCATCTTGAGGAGGATAAAGCAAAATATCTGCTGGCCGCTCCGATGAAAATAATGGAATTGATACGCATCAATTTCAGGAGGGCTGTTATCAATCCGCTGGCTATATACAATTTCAAAAACAACAGGCCGCAAAGCCTTGTACTACAATGCTGCCTAACCGGCGAGCAAGCCAACATAACGCTGCACAATTACAGCCAGTTGCTCTGGCACAAAATTGTAGACTATGCCACCGCCGAAGATGTGACCTACGAGATTAAACATTTCTGCATGGAAAACAATATTTCGCCCACTAAAATATCTTTTAGGTGCAACGCAATAAGCGCTGGCGAATACGAAACCATAACGCAGCTTACCACCTACTTTGCAGGTATACGCACCGGCAACAACCGTCCGCTGGCCGGCAACTGGGATGCGGCTGTTTCGTTGGCTCAACAATTGCTCACATGCGCATTGTAGGCGGCGCATTTGGCGGGCGCAGGTTCAACCCTCCCTCCGGTATCCCGGCGCGGCCCACTACCGACATTGCCAAGGAAGCGCTCTTCAATATCCTCAATAATATGCTGGATATAGAAGGCATTGCAGCCCTTGATATTTTTGCCGGCACCGGCAACATAGGCTACGAGCTGGCGTCGAGGGGCGCAGAACGCATAACAATGGTAGAACGCGATGCGGCAAGCATCAATTTTATAAAGAAAACAGTTAAAGAACTGGGTATTGAAGATCATGCGGTAATTATAAAATCGGATGTATTCCGTTTTTTGAACCAATGTACCGAACAATTCAATTTTATTTTTGCCGACCCACCCTATGCGCTGGATGCGCTTGCCGAACTGCCTGTAGTTGTTTTCGCAAAAAAACTGTTGTTGCCCGGCGGCATTTTCGTTTTGGAGCATCCGCCGCACTACGGCTTTGAGGCGCACCCCAACTTTACTAAAGCAAAAAACTACGGCGGCACTATATTTACATTTTTTACGCAGCAAACCCAAACCAACGTATGACGCGGATATGCTTGTTTCCCGGCACCTTCGACCCTATAACTAAGGGCCATGTAGATGTAATAGAACGCGCCGTTGGCCTGTTCGATAAGCTCATTATAGGCGTAGGTATCAATTCGTCTAAGCAACCCATGTTTTCGCTGCAGCAACGCACCGGCTGGATACAAGACATTTTCCGCAACGACCCGCGCATAGAAGTGGCCTCGTACGAAGGGCTTACCGTAGACTACTGCCGGCAGATAAATGCACGCTACATACTGCGCGGCATACGCTATATAAGCGATTTTGAGTACGAAAAAGCTATCGCAGATATGAACAGGATGATAAGTCCCGATATTGAGACCATATTCCTTACCTGCTCTCCGCTCTACTCCACCATATCGTCAACGCTCGTTCGCGACCTTATTCGCAACAAAGCCAATTCATCTATGTTTTTGCCGGAGGAAGTACGGTTTTAAGTTTCAACCAAACTGTTGCCAATGCACTTTCGTACATAAGTTATTGTAGCTATAAGCCTTCCTACTCTTATCTACAATGTGGGCTTCTTTTGTTCGCTTCTGTTTATTTCTTTCATCTCCTTCCTTTAGTTTTTTTGCGCTGGTCGCAAAAAATGCCTATTGGGCATAATCAACCATACCCACTCAAAAATATTTTATCCAAAGCGTTGTAAAAACAGATTTTCATAGTCAATATTTGACGCAATTAAACTAACTTTATTGTATCTGATAATTTAATGAAACCTAACAACACAAAAACCTATGAAAAAAATCTGGCTACTCCTTGCGTCAGGCCTTGTGAGTCAATGCGTTATGGCGCAACAAGTACAAAAATCGGCAATAAATACGCCTGTTACTACTGTACTCGCGAATAATAAAAAAACCACCGGTTCAGCGGCAGCCGCACAGGCGCCGCACAATACAAACCATAATCCAGGTTTGGGCGGCCCGGGCGGCGATAGATGGTACGATTATGTCAATGATATATTTGCGCCTTATACACACACTGGCGTACCCGAGGTAAAGGCCATAGAGATGTGGGAAAACAATAAAGCCCTATTTGGCTTTACAGGGCCCATGCCTTATGCCGACACTGTGCATTACCAGTCGTGCGCATTAAGTTTCAATCCATTTAACTATAACTGGAATGACACAGCTTTATATTTCGGTATAATTGGTATTACCATAGACGACCCTTATACAATAGATTCTGTAAGGATAACAGGCTGCTACGGAAGGAATCCGGCAACCCCTACAATAGTAGATACGCTGGTACTTACTTTTGTGTCGGGCGATGGCTCCTCTACTGCCGATCTTGCCTTCGGCCTTTCGTTGCCCTTCGGCCCGCTACCCGCTTACTTTGGGCTAACAGGCTCATTGCCATTGCTTACCATGTATTACGATTCTGTCAACAACCGGGCAGGCAGCGCCAATAGTGTTGCCATCCATTCGTTTCCGGTCACCACAGTAATACCGGTATCTACTGTATACAAATTCCCTTTAACGGTAGCCGACACAATTGGAATACGCCACCTGCTTGAGGATTTAACGATAACTTATCCAAGAGCGGGGCATGTGTTCGACCCCGTAATAGACTATCCGGTTGCAGCCGGCAATCACTCGGCCATGTCCGTTTCTTTCAAGAGCGGCGAAACCGGCATTCCGCCATATGCGCTCATCCGCAACTTAGACGAGGCAACCTACAACTATGGCTGTTTTGCGCCAATTATTGCCTCTGCGCCAGATACTATTTCTACTCCAGCCTTCCCACCTACGGCAAAAGACGACTGGACAACCGGATATTTTAAGCGTACCGGTGACGGAAACTATGTGGGCGGATACACACCGCATTGGGATTGGACTACTTATACCCGATCGCCTATAAATCTTCAATACCCCATGATCAGCTACCATGCTTCGTGTGCAGCATGTATGCTTTTGGGACTAAGGCCGCCGCCGCCTGTTAAGGTTGCAGCAGAAGCACATAAAAGCCCGATTTCGTTTACTCCGAATCCTGCAAATAACGAAATAAATATCAGCTATTCGCTTAGCTACCCAGACGAAGTGGTTATAAGCTTGAACAATATGGCGGGACAGCAAGTGGCGGTGCAACGAACAGCTAAAAGCGATAAGGGAACAATAACAATAGACACAAAACCGCTTGCCAACGGCATATACACCTGCACTTTTTCGGGTGGTAATGTTATTAAAACCGAACGTATAATAGTGGCGCACTAAGCGGCATAACAGATCGATTATTGGGGGCTATCCGGTGGATAGCCTCTTTTTTGCGCCCTACCTTCCCTCTACCTTCTCTTTACCTGACGCTCAATAGCATCGCTCACTGCAAGCGCCAATTGATAAGGTAGGCCCAGATCATCATCGTCGGCAAAATCGTACCGGCCCAATGCAGACCATGCCATAAGGAAACGGGGATAGCCGGAAATATTAACTTCATAATACATGCCGTTTGGCCGCAGGCGCGGCACTATTACGGCAAGAACCGTTTTTTTATCAAAAACCACCGGTGTAGAAAAGCTGGATGCCACATTGCAAATGTAAGCGGAAATGCCATGCGAAATGGCGGGCAATATTTGAGTAAAATGAAAATTCGTTGATTTACCAACGTTTTCTAAAATGCCGCCGTCTTATTGTTCAGTAAAGCGATTAAATAAACGAGGATGGTTTATTAACCATCAGTTTATTAATCTTAAAATACTAAAAACTATCAAATGAACATTGGTTTAGCTATTAAGTCGATCAGGAAGAAGCTCTCTATTACCCAATATGAGCTTGCAGAGAAATGTGCGCTTTCCCAAACCTCTCTTTCACAAATAGAAACCGGAGTAAAAAGACCAAGCCAGCGCACCATTGCCAAGGTTTGTGCAGTGCTGGATATTCCGGAATCAATAATTTATATAGTAGCTATGCAGGAAGCCGATGTGCCGCCAAGCAAGAAAGGCGTTTACGAATTGGTATACCCTTCTATAAAAAGTTTGGCGCTGCAAATGGTAAGCTCTGAGCACCTTAGCTTAGTAGGCGCAGAGGTTAACTAATCAGGCTGACCAATGCCCTGTTAACTGCCAACGCAGAAAACACAATTACTACAATTCCCTTATTGATATATCCTTAGTTCTTTAGCCTTTTATCGGGCATACCTTATTTGGTTTCCTTATGAACATGTTCTACAAGCCTTTGTAAAATAGGGCTTGTAGAACAAAAAAACATCTCTTCGCTACGCTCCCCCAAGCATCAACTATCTTCTTAGATAGGCGCAGAGGCTCAAAGGCTCCCTCAGGCCAAAATCTCACTTTACAAGCTATACACAACTGCGCCCTAAGCATTGCTATGGGTTTGGCGGCAGCTATGTATTATTTGCAAAATAACACTCCCCGCCAGCGTTAGCGCTTCGGGAAAGATCTACCATGTCTGAATAAATTACACAAACATTGTTAAGCATACCCGCACGCGGCGCAGCATACTTATGCCCTGCACATTCAAGTTGAGCCTGCAATAACCGCTTTTACAATCGCATAAAATACCCGCGCCTAATACTTTAGGCGATGCAGTAGCGTATTGCCCATCACATCCCGAATCTGGCCAGATTACATATACCAACAAGCAAACAATCAATCAAAAAATCAACTTATGAGATCCAACTACAACAAAATTATCATTACCATAGCGCTATTGTGCTGCCGTGCGCTGGCCATGGCGCAGGCTCCGCTTATTACTACTGTTGCCGGCTCAGTATCGGGCTACAGCGGCGACGGAGGCATTGCCACCGCTGCAAAACTTGCCTACCCTGCCGCGGTGGCAGTAGGCGACTCAGGCAAACTGTATATTGCCGACAAACAAAACAACTGTATAAGACGTATAAGCCCAACCGGAATAATAACGACCATAGCGGGTGTGCCCACCGGCGGCTACGGCGGCGATGGCGGCCCGGCAACCAATGCCCGTATGAACGCTCCTACGGGAGTAGCCGTAGACGCAGCCAAAAATATATACATTGCCGACCAGGGCAACAACTGCATACGCAGGGTAAGCGCCACAGGCGTGATAACCACCATAGCAGGCACAGGCGCCGCTGGCTATAGCGGCGATGGCGGAGCCGCAACAGCGGCAATGCTCTATACCCCGGTAGCGCTGGCAGTAGATGGCGGCGGCAATGTTTTTGTGGCCGACCAAACAAACAACAGGATCCGTAAAATTTCGCCTACCGGTATAATTACCACAGTAGCCGGTAGCGGCGCTACGAGCGGCTTCAGCGGCGATGGCTTTGCTGCTACGGCTGCGCTGCTTTCCGGGCCCGTAGGGATAGCCGTTACCAGCAGCGGCGCGCTGTATATAGTAGATCAGATGAACAATCGTATACGCATGGTCAATCCGGCGGGTGTAATATCTACCGTGGCAGGCACAGGCGTGTCGGGCTACACCGGCGATGGCGGCAATGCCCTGTCTGCTAAGTTCAACTTTCCGACAGGGGTGGCTGCTACCGACTCAGGCTATATATACATAGCCGAAGGCAACAATAATGCTATTCGTAAAGTAGATCTGTCTGGCATCATCACCACTATTGCCGGCGACGGCTCATCGGGTTTTGCCGGCGATGGCGGGGCTGCTACGGCTGCGCGCCTCAGCGCGCCCAATAGCCTGGCGATAGATGCCGCCGGCAAAATATTTGTTGCCGACGCGGGCAACAACCGAGTGCGCAAAATTGCCAAAAAGCCTGTTATCAACGGTATAGCCACACCGCTCTTTGTTGCCACACCCACATTATCGCCCAACCCTACTACTGGCTCCATTAGCATTTCAGGAATGACAACCGCAAATAGTCAATATATAGAAGCGACGATTGTAAATGCTACCGGCGCTGTTTTATACCATACCTCCCTACCAACAAATAACGGGTTCATTAAAGCAACGATAACGCCCGATAGCCCATTACCCAATGGCGTATATATGTTGCTACTCAATACCTCCACTCAAAACGATGCTATCCGTTTTGTAGTGCAGCAATAAACCCTTGCCCAACTCCGCGCCAGAGTGGGGGCTCTGGCCGGGGAAGGGTGAAGCAACTCCGCGTACATATAGCTTTAGCTTATTTTGCGCGCTTACATCAAACACAAAAGCCGGAACCCAAAACAGGTCTCCGGCTTTTGTATATATTATTCGCAGGCCTATGCCACCCTACTCACTTTGCCATCGGCAAGGCGGTACTTCATGCCGCTTTCAGGGCAGGTGGCTTCATTGTCTTTAAAACTTAATTTGTGGCCATACTCGCTCATCCATCCGGTTTGGCGGGCGGGATTGCCTATTACCAGCGCATAATCGGGTACATTTTTAGTTACCACAGCGCCTGCGCCTATAAACGCATATGCGCCTATATCGTGGCCGCACACTATAGTGGCATTAGCGCCAATGGTGGCTCCCTTGCCTACATGCGTACGGCTGTACTGCCCGCGACGGTTTACTGCGCTACGCGGATTAGTAACATTGGTAAACACACAAGATGGCCCCAAAAACACATCGTCGTCGCAGGTAACGCCCTGATATACCGATACATTGTTCTGAATTTTTACATTCTTGCCTAATACTACTTCCGGAAAAATAACGCAGTTCTGGCCAATATTACAGCCTTCGCCAATGATACATTTGGGCATAATGTGAGAGAAATGCCAGATTTTGGCATTGGCATGTATGGTGCAGCCTTCGTCTATTACGGCTGTGGG
>CAZLPE010000106.1:1995-12927 GCA_964561325.1 uncultured Flavipsychrobacter sp. | reverse complement strand
CTCCGGCTATTCAAATTTTAGCCCATTCGGGCTAAGTACAAATTACAATAAAATTAAGTGACAAACATTCGACAATAGTCTGCGTCTTTTTGATGTGCAATTGGTAACTCCTTAATCGCCTAAACCAAAAATCCCGCCATGAATGTAATGGCGGGAAGCGATTTTTTGTGCAGGGATATACTGATTATGCCTTATTAATGCCATTCTTTACGGAAATGGCGAAGCGATGTTCTTCTACAGCCATCTACATATCTTGAGCTATTATGGTAGCGGTGTGCATAATATCTATGCCCGCAGTCGTATGTATTTGGCCTGTGTTTTTGGCTCAGGCTATAGGGGCTACGTATAGAATAATATTCCCCGTCGCCACTATCGCCGTTTTTTGTACCGTGGCTTTCCGACCTGTCGCCAAAGGTTACGTTTTTCTGTATTTCTTTATCGCCTTTGCGCCATTCTTTTCCCGAGCAGTGGCGCGTCCAGCGGCAGTGTTGCGCCTGTGCGTCTTGGCTAAAGGCTATTGTCAGGGTCAGTGTAGCTACGGCGGCTACTATTTTATTGAGTGTCATGCTTAGCAGAGTTACCTACAAAGATGCGCATTGCAATTGAAATATTATAGTGTTTTTGCACTTCAATTTTGGTATTGTATAGCGCCGCATCTCTATCCGATGATGAGCAATTATGTCAAACACGGGTAGGTACGGCACATACGTCTCACCGCTGCGCTACATATACTTCCCCGTGTAGCTCTCCGGCACTTTTTTTAGTCCCTCCGGAGCGCCTTCATACAATACCCGGCCTCCGCCTTTACCGCCTTCGGGGCCTATATCTATCACCCAGTCGGCGCATTTTATTACGTCGGTATTGTGTTCTATTACTATTATAGAGTGCCCCTGCTCTATGAGCGCATCAAAACTGCCCAGCAGCTTATTTATGTCGTGCATGTGCAGACCGGTAGTGGGCTCGTCGAAAATAAACAACACCTTGTCGTTTATTTTACCCTTACCCAGAAACGAAGCCAGTTTTACCCTTTGCGCTTCGCCGCCGCTCAGCGTATCGCTGCTTTGCCCCAGTTTCACATAGCCCAAGCCCACATTGCTGAGCGGTTGTAGCGCTGCGGCCAGCTTTTTTTCATCGGCAAAAAAAGCTATGGCTTCGTCTACGCTCATTTCCAGCACATCGTAAATGTTCTTTGTGCGGTAGGTCACCTCAAGCACTTCTTCTTTAAATCGCTTGCCCTTGCAGCTCTCGCACAGCAAGTGCACATCTGCAAGAAACTGCATTTCTACCACTACCTCGCCTTCGCCCTTGCAGGTGTCGCAGCGCCCGCCGTCGGTATTAAACGAATAGTGTTTTTCTGCAAAGCCTCTCATTACCGATAGCGGCTGTTTGGCATATAGTTTTCTTATTTCATCGTATGCCTTCACATAGGTCACAGGGTTGCTTCTGCTCGATTTTCCTATAGGGTTTTGATCCACCATTTCTATATGGCCTATCATGTCCAGATCGCCGCTCAGTGTTCTAAACAGTCCCGGTCTGTCGGCGCTTTCGCCATAGTGTTTCAGCAGCGCGGGGTACAGCGTTTGTTTCACCAGCGTTGTTTTGCCACTGCCGCTTACGCCCGTTACTACCACCAGCATGTTTAGCGGAAAACTTACGCTTACATCCTGCAGATTGTTTTGTCTGCACCCTTCTATTCTTATCGCTGCGCCTCGTTGCCTTTTCACAGACGGCGTGGCTATGCTTAGCGCTCCGCTCAGGTATTTACCGGTCAGACTTTCCGGTTGCGCTATCAGTTGCTGGTAGTTGCCCGACGCTATTACCTGGCCGCCCAAATGGCTGGCCAGCGGCCCCATATCTATAATATGGTCGGCTTTGCGCATCATCATTTCGTCGTGCTCTACTACCACTACCGTATTGCCCAGATCGCGCAGCGACTGCAACACGCCAATCAGCCTTTCGGTATCTCTGCTATGCAGCCCTATGCTTGGTTCGTCCAGAATATACAGCGAGTCGGTCAGGTTGCTGCCTAAAAACTTAGTAAGCTGTATACGCTGACTCTCACCGCCCGATAGCGAATTGGCCAGCCGGCCCAGCGTCAGGTAGCTAAGGCCCACATCCAGCAGCGTTTTCATGCGTTGGTCTATTTCCTGCATTATGCGCTTTGCAATGCCCATTTCATGGTCGGTCAGCGTCAGGGCTTTTATCCATGCGTATAGTTCGTCGGCGGGTTTCATTAGCAGTTGGCCTATTGTGGCGCCATGCACCCGCACATAGAGGGCCTCTTTGCGCAGCCGCGTGCCTTTGCAGGTAGGGCATGTGGTGCGTCCGCGGTAGCGCGCCTGCATTACACGGTATTGCACCTTATACAGGTTTTGCTCCACCATCGTAAAAAAGTCGCGAATGCCGCTTACCCGGCTATTACCCTCCCACAGCAGCTCCAGTTCCTTTTCAGAAAGGTCGGCTATAGGCTTGTGTATCGGGAAATCGTATCTGGTGGCGGCTATGATAAAATTGTGCTGCCATTCGCTCATTTTTTCGCCGCGCCAGCAGGCTACCGCCCCCTCGTGTACGCTTAGCCGGTGGTCGGGTATTACCAGATCGGGGTCTATGCCCAGCGTTTGCCCGAAGCCTTCGCAGGTTGGGCAGGCGCCATAGGGATTGTTGAACGAAAATAAATTGGGCGACGGCTCGTCGAACGTCATGCCGTCGGCTTCAAACTTATTGTTGAAAGTGAAGGTTTCTTTGCCTATTACCTCAACATGGCATTCGCCTTCGCTCTCGTAAAATGCCGTTTGTATACTATCGGCCAGCCGGTGCAGGTCGTCTTCCTCAAACTGTTCCTTCACTACTATTCTATCTATTAGCAGGTATACAGTTGCGCCGGTTAGTTGGGTAGTTTCGTTGAGTGCATCTTCTATGCGTATGGGCTTTTCGTCTATTGCCGGCGCATAGATGCGGCTAAAGCCTTTTTGCATCAGTATGTTCAGCTCTTCTGTAAGTGTGCGCTGGTAGCGCAGCGTTACGGGCACAATAAACTGCACCTTCGAGCCCTTGGGCAGTGTTTGCACAAATGCCACTACATCGGTTACGGTATCTTTTTTTACCTCGCGCCCGCTTATGGGCGAGTAGGTTTTGCCAATGCGGGCAAACAACAAGCGCAGATAATCGTATATCTCCGTCATGCTGCCCACGGTGCTGCGCGGTGTGCGGGTGGTTACTTTTTGCTCTATGGCTATAGCGGGGCATATGCCCTTTATATAGTCTACATCGGGCTTGTCCATACGCACCAAAAACTGGCGCGCATAGGCGCTCAGGCTTTCGGCATAGCGGCGTTGCCCCTCGGCAAAAAGCGTATCTATAGTTAAGGAAGACTTGCCGCTACCGCTTACGCCGGTTACTACTACCAGTTTGTTGCGGGGAATGGCTACATCTACATTTTTCAGGTTGTGCATGCGCGCGCCCTTTATAAAGATAGCGTCGCCGTGGTCGGGGTCAGTTGGGGCGTCGGGCGCCGTGGCCGGCGTTTGTAGCGCAATGTCATTATTATCGGTTGCTGCTGTTGCGGTAGCTTCCTGTACAGTAGCCGTTCCTTTGCCTGTTTTTATCTTTTTTGCCATAACTGTTCCTTATTGCAAATTTACTCCGATTAGTTGAAAGCCTGTGCAACGGTTTGTTTATAGGCTAATAATGGCATGTAGCGCCGCCGATAGTAGCCTGTAGCTAAGTAGCGCGTTGTAGGTTTAATTTTTTAGCGATACATCATTATATTTGCAGGTTTTTTGCAAGGGGTTAATTTTTTAAAACAATTAAGCGGTTTCTGTACGCCTTGCAAAAGTGCGCTACCTGTGGGCGGCGCATGGGCAAAATTGGGGGGCGATTATAGAGTACACAGCGATTAACATCAACAATAGGGTCTATGTCTAAACTAAAAGAGCAGCTGTATATTCTTTGTATAGAGTACATTAAAAAGAGAGAAACAGATATAAAGAAGAACATTGCCGAGGCGCAGGAAGCGGCCAACGACGATTCTAAAAGTAGCGCCGGCGATAAGTTTGAAACCGGCAGAGAATTGATGCAGCAGGAAATTGACCTCAATCTTTCGCGCCTGGCCGATCTGGATAAGCTGAAGCAAACACTGGAAAAGATAACGCCTACAATGATTAGCTCTACAGCTATGCCGGGCTGTGTGGTGCGCACTAACAATGGCAACTACTATCTGTCTATTGGCGCCGGACTGCTGAAGGTGGAAGACGCAGGCTATTATGCCATATCTGCGGCCTCGCCCATAGGATTGAAACTGGTAGGTCTTAAAGTAGGCGATACGTTCGTGTTCAACGGCAAGAACTATGTGGTAGAAAGCGTAGCCTGATAAACAACAACAAACAACAGCCGATCATGGAACCCAGGGAAGTATTGCAACAGTGGCTCGACGCGTTCAATAGCGGTAATGCCGCCGCAGTGTCGGACTTGTACGACGATAACGCCATAAACCATCAGGTGGCCTACGCTCCTGTGGTAGGCAAGGCTGCGATAGCCGAGCGCTATGCCGATATCTTTGCCAACAACCATGTTGGGTGTATACCCGTTAATATTTTTCAGGACGGGGAGTGGGCTATACTGGAATGGAAAGACCCCGACGGGCTGCGCGGCAGCGGCTTTTTTCATATTCGCCAGGGTAAAATCGTACTCCACCGCGGGTATTGGGATAAAGCGACGCTGGAGCGGCTGCATAGCCATGGGTAAATAATACTGCTATAAAATAACAATCCCCCGATTTCATAACTAAATCGGGGGATTGAACATTTATGTCGGGTTATACTATGATTACAATTTGGTTTCTTTCAGCAGGTCGGCTTCTTCAATAAATCCGTTATGACTCCATACTAATTTTCCATTTTTGTATAGTTCCAGATAAGGTATGGCAGCTATGCCTTTTTCCTTCATCAGATCTTTGTTTTCGTCTGCATCTACTTTTGCCAGCGATAATTTGTCTTTCTTTTTAGTTGCCAGCGCTTCCAGTACGGGCAGCATTTTTTTGCAGGGTTCGCACCATGTAGCGTTGTAGTCTACAAGCACATATTCATTTTGCGCCAGCAGTTTGTTGAAGGCGTCCATGCTCATGCCTGCTTTTTTTGCGGCTGCGGCGCCGGTTTCCAGCGGCTTGCCTGCATTGCGCCATTGCATAATGCCGCCATCCAAGTTATATACTTCGGTAAAGCCCATTGCCGCCATTTTATTGGCTGCCGACGAGCTGCGCCCGCCCGACAGGCAATACACCATTACTGGTTTTGTTTTATCCAGCTTTGCCAGTTGGCCTTCAAAGTCGTCGCCGTTTATGTTTATGTTGACGGCATTTTTCAGGTGTCCGCCTTCGTATTCGCCGGGCGTACGCACATCTACCAGTTGGGCGTTGGGCGTAGCTGTTAGTTTTTGTTCGTAATCGGCTACAGATATTGTAGTTTTTATTGTTTTTTGTCCGTTTGCGCCTGTTTGTGCGCCTTGGTTCTGACAAGCGGCCATGTTCACAGCAGAGGTGAACAACAGTATAGAGAGTAGTTTTTTCATAATTGTATTGATTGTTTGTTTATTGCAAATTTGATTCAGACACGCAGGCGTTAAAAAGTTTGTAGCCTCCCGACAGGTTAAAAACGCTGTCGTATCCCGACTGTTTCAGTATGCGCTGCCCCAGATAGCCCCTCAGGCCAGCCTCGCAGTAAATGTATATTGTTTTTTCGGTAGGCAATTCTTGCAATCTTGTCCGTAGTTCGTCTACGGGTATATTAGTAGCGCCGGAAATATGGCCTGCTGCAAATTCGTCGCGCGAGCGCACATCGAGCAGTATATCGTCGGGCGTTATTCTGTTCATTTCGTTCCAGTAAAATATGCTCAGGCGTTTCAGCGCAATGTTTTCTGCAACAAAGCCCGCCATATTTACCGGGTCTTTGGCCGATGAGTAGGGCGGCGCATAGGCATGCTCAAACTCTATGAGGTCGTATATCGTGCCATTGCGCTTTACTACACCCGCCAGCACATCCAGTCGTTTGTCGGCGCCCTCGTAGCCAGCTACCTGAGCGCCAAGCAGTTGGCCGTTGTCGGGCGAAAAAGCTATTTGTATCGTCATTTGTTGCGCGCCGGGATAGTAGCCGGCATGCGATCCGCTGTGGGTGGTAGATACTATGTGTTTAATACCCGCTGCATGCAGGTGTTTGGCAGCCACTCCGGTTGTGCCCAGCGTCATATCGAATACCTTCACTATTGCGGTGTTGATAGATCCATGGTATTCCTGCACATTACCCATGGCTATGTTGGTAGCGCATATCCTCCCTTGTTTGTTGGCCGGACCCGCCAGGTAGGTAATCATGGGTTTGTTTGTAATAGGGTTGGTAAATTCTATAGCATCTCCCACTGCATAAATATCGGGATCAGATGTTTGCAGATATTTATTTACCCATATGCCGCGAGCGTCGCCTATTTTCAAACCAGCATTTGCCGCAAGCTTAGTGTCTGGACGTACGCCGATGGAAAGAATAACTACATCGGCTATTACAACGCCTGTTTTGGTGGCAACCGTAATACCGTCTTCTTTACGCTCAAAACCGGTTACGGCGGTATTGAGCAGCAGTTGCACCCCCTTGCTGCGTATATGCTGTTGCGCCAGCGCCGCTATGGGGTAGTCTACCGGAGCCAGTATCTGGTTGCCCATTTCTATTACCGTAACGTCCATACCCAGATGGTGCAGGCTCTCCGCCATTTCCAGTCCTATAAAGCCTGCGCCAATTATTACGGCACGCTTAGCGCTATTGGCGTTTATATAGCCCTTTATATAGTCGGTATCGGGCACGTTGCGTAGTGTAAAAATACCTTCGCTATTTATGCCGGGCAATGGCGGGCGAAGCGGTTCGGCGCCCGGCGATAGTACCAGCTTGTCGTAACTTTCGGTATATTCATTTCCGTTGGTTTGGTTACGGGCTGTAATAGTTTTTGCAGAGGTATCTATACTCAATACCTCAGTTTGCACGCGCACATCTATATTAAATCGCCTGTTGAATGCGCTGGCCGTTTGCACAAACAGTTTGTTGCGGTCTTTTATTACATTGCCTATGTAGTAGGGCAGTCCGCAATTTGCATAAGAAATGTATTCTCCTTTCTCAAAAATAATAATCTCGGCATGTTCATCCAGTCGTCTCAGCCGCGCTGCTGTGCTTGCGCCGCCGGCTACGGCGCCTACTATTATATATTTCATTTATTGTGTGTTTATGTGTTCATCGCCCGCTTACGAGGAGCAATTTAATGCGCGTTTTTTAACCCGCATGTTTCATAATCACGTCTTTGAGGTGATTAGCAGCTACAACGCCCGACTGACGCCACAAAGTTTGTCCATTTTTGAACAATATAAGCGTAGGTACGCCCGATATATTGTAAGCGCTGGCTAATCCCGGATTTTTATCCACATCAATTTTCAATATGGTGGCCTCGTCGCCTATCGAGTCTTTGAGTTGTTTGAGTATCGGCGCCATCATTTTGCATGGTCCGCACCACTCAGCCGAAAAGTCTACCAATACCGGCTTGCTGTCTCCTATCAGGTCTGAAAACGATTTTGTTTGCATAATTTTTATTTTATTTCTTCGTATTCAATAGTAATGTCTTTGGGTGCAGTGTATTGCCTTCTTGACGGGCCCGCGTCGCAGCCTGCGCTACCGCAGCAGCCCACGTCGGCAATAGCCTGATAGAGGAAGAAGGCGGCAAACAATCCCGGAACCCAGTCTTTGGTCTGAAAGGCCATTATCAGTATCATCACGCCTATGCCCAGCCTCATTATCCTCATCAGGTGCCAGTTGTTGGTTAGGCGGTATTTCAGGTTACTCATTTCTCGTATTTTTTAAGATTCATCCAGCTTCCGCCGTTGTATACCTGCGCAAAGCCTTTCGATTGCAGCATTGCTTTAGCCGATCCGCTACGCATACCCGATGCGCAACAGGTAATGATAGCCTTGTCTTTTTTAAGCTTGGCCATTTGGCTGCCCAGGCTATTGAGCGGTATGTTTACCGATCCTTTTACATGGCCGCCGGCATATTCGCCTGGTGTGCGCACATCTATTATTATTCCTCCTGCGGCTATCACAGCCCCCAAATCGGTCTTCGGGCCAAAACCCAACAGTTCTTTTAGTTTATTCAGCATTGCTTAGTTGTTTTTAAGGTAGTTTACATTCATCCACGATCCGCCATTGGCGCAGGGTATGCCATTTTGTTGCAAAAACATGGTTGCCTGATGGCTACGGCCTCCGGCTGCGCAGCACAGAATGATGTTGTCCAGTTTTTTGAATTCGCCAATCCGGTTAGGTATTTCATTGAGCGGTATATTGATACTGCCCACTACATTGCCGCCCATAAATTCCTCGGGCGTTCTTACATCTACTACATTGGCTTTTCCTGCTTTCAGCAATTCTACTATGTTGTTCATTTTGTTGGTTGTTTATATGTTGCTATTGTTTGTTATACTTTTCTTTTTGGGTTGTTTTTTGAAAATGCTCAGCGCCAAAGCCCCCATTATAGCGCCGTATACCGTACTGTTTACCGGGCGGGAGGTGATAAGGCACGTGCCGGATGCGCAACCCACAAAATACCAGTAACACCATCCGGCTATCGCGCCGAGTATCAGTCCTGTTAGTTCCAGTTTGTATTTTGCTATCATGGCGTTGTTTTCTTTACTGCTCAATTGTTACACAAATTTCGCTGTTGTTGCAGGCGTGGTTGGTAACATTTGTTGGATAACGACTGCATTATTTTGTAAAATACTGTTAATGCACGCTGCGCTTATTCGCCGTCTTTCTTACCGCGCGTACTCAAACCGAAGGGCAGGTACAAAGGGCAAAAACTGATAAAGCTGGTAAGGATAAATATGCCCGCCAAAACCAGCAATACCGTAGCGGTAACGCCTGAAATTATGTTGGCGAAATACAAGGCAGCAATGATAGCTGCAACAATTACGCGGATTACGCGATCGGCTGTACCCATGTTCTTTTTCATATAATGCGTTTGTGTTTTTTTGTACAACAAAGGTCGAAACACAATAGCTGTTTATATGTAACAAATGTTCCCTAACGAAAAATAATTTTAAATTTTCCGTTAAGTAAGGCAGGGGCCGATGCGTATGCGCTATGGCAATAACTTACTCTGAAAGTCTTTGGCTCGTTGCAGATACACAATAAGCAGTCCTACGCCTACGTAGCAGATGATAAGCCCGGGTATAGACCAGCCAAGCGTATCGTACAGACCATGTAGGGCGGCAGGTATGGCTATAGACAACAGCCACAACGACCTTCGACTTTTCGGGAATAGGTAGCCCAGCGAAATAAAATAACCGGCTATACCCGCCCATATGGCATGAAGAAACGGCAGCGAAGTGAGTCGGGCTATATTCATAAAAAAGGAATCGCTGTAGGTGAGTTGCGAGTTGACGCCCATTTGGTATACTACACCTTCGAACACACCAAAGCCTATACCCGAGATCAGCCCGTAAAACACTGCAGTTTGCGGCACTTGCGGCTCGCGCGATCGAGAACAGATGTAGTAAACAGCCAACGCCTTTATGCTTTCCTCAAAAACGCCTACGCCCAAAATATATCCTATCAGCCGGAGAATAAAACTACTGCTGGGCAGTAGTTTGTATAGCGGATTGATATCTGTGATGCGAAACACAAACACGAGCAGGAAAATAAGCGCCTGCGTAGCAAAGAAGGTGATCACGGTGGTGCGTACCCTAACCTGCGATGTCTTGAATACATAGTAGAAGAATAATGCCCAGATAAGCGAAAAGTAGAGCGCTATAGCATAAAAGGTAACAAAGGCAGAAGGGATAAACTTGATAAGAAAAGCCGGGGCCAGCCCAATGAGCGATAGTAGTAGCAGGCGCTTATCTTTTACAAATGTTGTGTACGAAAATGCAGAGCGCGGCAAAAGCAGATCCCAGCCAAAGGCTTTTATTTGCGCAAACAAATGCCCGTGCGAAACTATTTTGGGCTTTATGCCATGGGCGCTCAGCGCTTGCCGCACAGTGGTTTCGGGGCCGCCATTGGCATCCTGAGCGCGGTCTTGTTGTAGTATATTGCCGGCATTTACATAGTGTTGCAGCGCGGCTATATCGTATGGGCCAAAACGCTGCGTATTGCGAAGTATATAATATTGGGTTGCCGGCATAATCAGATAAAGTTCAACAAAATAACAATGGAATCTGCATTGGGCCGGCAGGTAGCGCAGCTCAATTGCAAACTTTAGCTAAATTTAAGCGTTTATGAATTATGCCGCTAAATATAGTCGATGCTAAAGCCTGCCGATATGTTCTTTATGCAGGCGCCCGAACCAGCAAAATCTTTTCTGGCGTATATCAGGACGCTGATACACGCCAGCGCGCCCGGCGTACAGGAAAAAATGAGCTATGGTATGCCGTTTTATTACCTGCGCGGCCGCAGGTTTTGCTATTTATGGATACAAAAGGCAACAGGATGGCCGTATATAGGTATAGTAAATGGCTCCGCAATAGATTTTCCGGGGCTTGAAGCAGGCGAAAGAAGCAAGATGAAGATATTTCCGGTTGACCCCGATAAAGATATGCCCGACGCAGAAATAAAGGTTTTGCTCGGTTTGGCTATAGTGGCAATTACGGGTTAACAGCCATTTTTTCGGGTATCTGCTACCGTCAACCCCGCGTACATTATATTAATTCATTGTTTTTGTGCATGGTATAGCCCTTGCTAAGAAAAAACTTTGCTTATCTTTGACTGTTATGGATATATCAATATCGCATCTGCTGTTGTACATATTGGGTTGTATTCTGCTGATAGGTTTTTTTGCAGGCACAGAAATCGCGTTTATTTCGGCCAACAAGCTTAATATAGAGTTGCGCAAAAAGCAAGGCAAACTATCGGGTCAGATA
>CAZLPE010000106.1:0-1895 GCA_964561325.1 uncultured Flavipsychrobacter sp. | reverse complement strand
AAGGTATTTGTGTCTATATCAGAGTTTATACTCAAGTACCTGTTCAATGTGCGCATTAAAGAAAACAAGCAGGTTTTCAATAGGGTAGATCTGGAGCTGCTGGTAAAGCAAAACATGCACGGCCATGAAAATGAAAGTAACGAAGTAAACACAGAATTGTTTGAGAATGCGCTGTATCTGGTAAATGTGAAGATCAGGAAGTGCATGGTGCCGCGCAACGAGGTGGAGGCAATAGACATTAATGCGAGTATTGCCGAAACCCGCAAGAAAATGATAGATACCAAACTATCTAAACTGATAGTTTATGACGATAACATTGATAATATTGTTGGCTACATACACCACCTGGATCTAAACAGGCGTCCGGCTAACATTGCGCAGATACTCCACACCATTACTCCGGTGCCGGAGGCTATGAGCGCTGTAGACCTGATGAACCGCTTTACGAAGGAACGTAAAAGTATAGCTTGGGTAATAGATGAGTTTGGCGGCACTGCGGGCATTGTAACGATGGAGGATGTACTGGAGGAAATTTTTGGCGACATTAATGACGAGTACGACGAACAGGAACATGTAGAAAAGCAGCTTTCCGAAAACGAATATATATTCTCCGGCAGGCTTGAGCTCGACTATATAAACGAAAAGTATGGCTTCAATTTTCCTACGGACGTATCAGAAACATTGTCGGGATATATTATTGCCGAGCACGAAACCATACCAAAAATTAAAGAACGGATCATACTGGATAACTACGAGTTCGATATACTTTTGGTTACCAATACGCGTATAGAAACAGTGAAAATGAAGGTGTTGCGCTAAGCTTCAGGGTTGTAAATGCTATTTTAGTTCATTATTTAATACTCAATGTTTTATTTGTTATGCCAGTTCAACGTCCTTTCAACCTAAATAAGTGGATAGAAGACAATCGCCATTTGCTGAAGCCGCCAGTGGGCAACCAGTGCGTATATGCAGATGCCGGAGATTTTATAGTAATGGTAGTAGGCGGCCCCAACAGCCGCAAAGATTTTCACTACAATGAAAGTGAGGAATTGTTTTACCAACTGGAAGGCGATGTAGTTGTGCGTATACAGGAAGAGGGTAAGATTGTAGATATAGAAATTAAGCAAGGCGATATGTTTTTGTTGCCGGGTCGTACACCTCACAGTCCACAACGTGGCCCTAATACGGTAGGGCTGGTGATAGAGCTGAAGCGCAAAACCGAAGAAATGGATGGCTTTATGTGGTTTTGCGAAAACTGCCACGAAAAGCTGTACGAGGAATATATGCATGTAACCGACATCGTAGCGCAGCTACCGCCCGTGATGCAGGCTTTTTATGGCGACGAAAACAAGCGCACCTGCAAGAAATGCGGTACGGTGATGGCTCCGCCAGAAAGTAGAAAATAGACTGTTGTTACATACCCTATAAATGTTCTCGTTATGCGTAAATTGTTGTTCACGTTATTGGTTGCTGTGTATTTTTCAGGCGGAGTTTGGGCGCAGGATAAAGCGCCTAAAGGGTGCAAAGAAGCATATGAAACCTTTGCGAAGTTGCAGAACGCCCTATTAGAAAACGATTATGGCGCAACAGTAGCGGTGTTTTCCGACAGCTTGCTGAAAAACTACAAAGACCTTGATGGTAAAGATCTGCGCGACTTTATAAATAATTATTGCTTTGTGAACCGCGATTTTTTGCGCGCGCTTAAAACAAACCATGTAAAGCTGACCTGCAAAACAGAAGACGAGTTTACGGTGTTCATCTATGCAAAATCGAGGCGCCAACCAGACCAATACATGGATAGTAAAGAAGACCCCGACAATACCGACGACGCAGCCGGAGGGATCTGGTATCTGAAATTCAGAAGAATAGAAGATTATTTTAAGGTAGTTGTGTTA
>CAZLPE010000105.1:10942-13017 GCA_964561325.1 uncultured Flavipsychrobacter sp. | reverse complement strand
TCGCTGAATGCGACTGGATATATATATGCGGGAATTAGGAATCCGGCTATTCATAATCGCGGCATAGTAGAACTTATTGTCGACAGTACTTTTTCTGATTCGTGCGCCTCAAACATAAAAACGTTAATGGATGATTTGAGTGGCGACGGCTGGCAGGTAAGGCGCCATGACTTTGCGCGCAGCGCCACCGATGCAACCATAAAAGCGGCAATAGTAGCCGATTGCGGATCTTATCTCAATGTGAAAGCCGTTCTGTTGCTGGGACACGTTGCGGTTCCATATAGCGGCGATCAGAATCCAGACGGTCACCCGGATCATCTGGGCGCTTGGCCGGCAGACATTTTCTACGGTAGTATTTCGGGCTCGTGGACCGATGCTACTGTAAATGATATTGTTTCCAGTTATCCAGCAAATCAAAATATACCCGGCGACGGCAAGTACGATCAGATTGCCTTTACATCAGATGCAGAGTTGCAGGTAAGCCGTATCGATTTTTACAATATGCCCGCATTTTCTGCCACTGAAGTGCAGATGATGAGACGCTATCTGGATAAAGATCATGCCTATAAAATGGATACGCTGGCAATGCGCCACCGCGCTATTATATGCGACAATTTTGGCGCTTTTAGCGGAGAGGCATTTGCCGCAAATGGCTGGCGTAATTTTGCGCCGCTTGTAGGTACAGATAGCATGGCGAGCGTACCTTCGTCTACCTACATTTCCACACTGGCTACAGGCACATACCAATGGGCTTATGGTTGCGGAGGCGGTAGCTTCACCAGCGCGGGCGGTATTGGCAACACAACCGATTTTGCCGCTAATCCGGTAAATGGCATCTTCACAATGATGTTTGGTAGTTATTTTGGCGACTGGAATGTGCCCAACAATTTCTTGCGCGCACAGTTATGTTCGTCAACCCCTGCGCTTACTTGCTGTTGGGCAGGTAGGCCAAACTGGTTTATGCATCATATGGCGTTGGGTGAAAATATTGGGTACTCTGCGCGCCTTTCGCAAAACAACAACGGCTCGCTATATACGCCAACCGGCTTCGGTAACCATTGGGTGCATGTAGCGCTGATGGGCGACCTATCTTTACGCACAGATTATGTAAAGCAACCTTCTAATCTGGTTATTACCGGCGGTTTTCATGCCGGCGCAAGTCTTAGCTGGACCGCTTCGCCCGATCCAGAAGTTATTGGTTACTATGTGTACAGAGCCGATAGCGCTTATGGAGCCTACGCCAGAGTATCGCCATCTATGGTAACCGGTACAACATTTATTGATGCCACCGGCATTAGCGGCCTTAAATACTATCAGGTTCGTCCGGTAAAATTGCAGGCAACGCCATCGGGCAAATACTACAATTTGGGTGTTGGTTTAATTGACTCGGCTACAATATCATTCCCTCCATTACAAGTTGTAACCAATGTTGCATCCATCGGATTAAATGTATTTCCTAATCCAACGTCGGGTAATCTGAATGTAGTAGTAAACACTACAAACGCTACAGTAGCAACAATGTATGTAGTTAATATGCAGGGCCAGAGAATGAACATGGTAACCAAACAACTGAATAGCGGCGATAACGTCTATATGGTTAATGTTGCTAATCTTGCACCGGGTATGTATGCTTTAGTTGTAGAAACTGAAGGCGCTAAAACAGTGAAAAATTGGGTAAAAATGTAAATTACCTAATACCGTATAAAATAGGACCCTGCTACAGTACGTAAGCAGGGTCTTTTTTTATGCCTCAATCGTAAATGATGGGTGTTGCAACTTCAGCTCTGCAATCAGCGCATCCGGTTCATCTGGAGTTATTATTATTTTTTTGCCTGTTGTAAGTTCAACCAAAATATAATTCGCTCTTTGAGAACAATAGAAAGTCATAGAGCCCAGTTTGCGGTTGTAATATTTTCCTGTATACCCCCAAAGTCCGCCATTGCCCATCGTACGAATAGAATATTTCATATTGGATGAGTCAACTTTTCGGATAGTTTTTATGTCGTTAAACATTATGACAACGGGTTTTATTTTCCTTTCTATGGTCAGTTGAGTTGAGTTTATCGTTATGCCCA
>CAZLPE010000105.1:6040-10842 GCA_964561325.1 uncultured Flavipsychrobacter sp. | reverse complement strand
CGATATATATCATTTGTTTTTGCACGAGTTGATGAATTTCACCAATTCCGGCATCAATTCGGGGCTAAGTTGTAATTCGCTATTTGCATAGGTAGCCAAATTTTGAGTACGGTCAGTGGGCGCTTGCTTCAGTACATGATTCATGCCGACAATGATTTTCAGCGCTGCTGTCGGGGCTGCTTTCTTTAGTTTTTCAGCTTCTTCTTTTGCCACTTGTACATCGTTATCGCCTTGCAATAGTAATATCGGTTGTTTAAGTTTTTTTATTTCAGTTGAAGGATCGTATTTCAACCAAGAGATCAGATAAGGCTGCACCGATGTATGGAAGATAGAGTTAAGATTAGGATCAATATTTTTAACTAAATGACCGGCAGCCAAACTATCCAGTATTCCCTTGGCGGTATTGCCTGCTTCTAACGATTGTGCATTCAGTTGTTTAATAATTACTTTGTCTGCGCGTTGTGCAATTCCGGCAATCGAAACAAATCCTTCTACCTGTTCTCTGGCAGCGGCTATCATACCTATTAGCGATCCTTCGCTATGGCCAATAACTACAATTTTAGAAAATCTGGTGTCCTGTTTGGCCATTTTTATAAAACCAACAGCATCATCTATCATATCGTCGAAGCGCACAGTCGTTTCATCTTTCAGCGCATCTATGCTTGCGCCTACACCGCGCTTATCGTATCGTATACTGGCTATACCTTGTTTTAGTAGCGAATCGGCAATCATTTTATATGCATTGCTTTTGCCGCTTATGGTGTTATTACCGTTTCTATCTGTAGGGCCAGATCCGGCAATAATTATAGCCAACGGAATTTTGCCGTTCGTTTTTGGCATTAATAAAGTGCCGCTTATATTCCCGGCATCTGCCTTATAAATGTAGTTTATGCCATTTTCATCCTGCTCTTCGGCATAAGGTACGAATCTGAATGTTTCCAGTTTGTGGTCCTTGTCCAGCGCCAAAACCAGCGATAATGTTGCGCTGTTAAACTCTGTCTTGTAGTAACTTAATCCATTTTCTAACTTCGTAAACCGGAACGATTTTATCGCCCCTACCTGTCCGTTTAATTGTGCAAACAGCAGTTTTGTTTTTTCTGCGGGCATTAGACTTTTTATTCTGTCTGAACACATATCGAAAAGGCTATCGGCCTTCTGATTGTTATAGTAGTTCTTTATTTTGTTTACGGCTTCGTCGTAGTCGCCTTTGTTTTGGGCAATACAAGTCTGTGTCATTGCAAACAATGACATACCAAGAAGGAGCTTTTTCATATTATATATTATTGGTTTGAAATAATAGCGAGAAGTAGATGAGCAATAATTTCTGAAAATAGGAGACAAACAATAAAAACGGTAATAGCCTTGCCTCCCTTAAGGTTTGTAGAAACCCTGAATGCATTGTACATCAATGCAACCATCCATATAAGAAAAACAAGGCTTACCAATGAACAAATGATGACCGTTGGCGTTATGGCATTAGTTATTTCATCCACTGTTTTTAGTTGTCCCGGTACTTTTATGCCAAATCCGGCAATTGCAGCAAAAATCATGGGTATACGCGCAAAAGCCATTGTTCCGGCAATATCTATTGCGCGAACAACAGATTTAGACACCGCTGCGCCTATGCCCCAAAATATCAACGTAGCGCAAGCCCAGTCTACTAACTGCTCCAATAAATGAAAACCTATCGAGAACGTCTTGCCTGCAGTATGCACATCAATAACCCCGTCGAAATGAGTATGACTAAACATACCTATAAAGGCGGTGACAATCATGGCCAACCAGCCCCAAAAAAGCGCTTTAACGTCGGCCAGATAAATAAAAGGATTGAATAACCACTTATTCATTTTCTGAATCAATTTTGCTTTTTGTGATTGGTTTCAATTTTTTCTATCAAATCGTCAAGCAAATTTCGAACGGTAGGGTAGCTCAGGTCCAATTTTTGCGCCATCACTTTTAAGCTACCGCTACTTTTTACAAATTCAATAATAAAATTTTGTTCCTGAATACTTAGGCTCGCCAGCATTGGCAGGCTGAAAATACCGGAAACTTCCGTCTGACACTTTTCGCATACGAGGCATTTTACACTTAGCTGTGCGCTACAACTCGGGCAAATATGCGGTAGATTTTTTTGCATAACTTACTGCAAATGTAAACAGGTTTTCAATAAAATTGAATGTTTTTTGAATAAAATTTAGTTATTGTGAAAAATATTTACTTTTTATTGCCACAAGTTTCATCCTGAGTCTAAAATAGGTGGTATCCCGTTCCTATATCATATGGCGCATTGTCAATGTAAATAAAAAGGGCTGTCGCAGTTTATTTAGCGACAGCCCTTGGTGTATTATTCAATTACTCGATTATTATTTTTCCATAACAAAATGATAGGTTGCTTTTTCTGATGAAGTACGAATCGTAAGTAAGTACATTCCATTTGCAAACGATCCGCCTATCTGTATGTGTTGATCTATGGTTCCGTTTACTATATTGGCTTTTACAGTATAGATCACCTGACCCACCATGTTGGTTACTTCAATCATAGCTTCATCTGTAGATGCGCCTATGTTGCCTTTAATGGTAAACTCACCTTTGTTGGGGTTAGGGAATACCTTAACGTCTGTTGTGCCGCTTACTGTGTTTACGCCAACGCTGTTGCAATCTACAGTTGACAAAACAGAAACCGACTGGTTGGCAGCTCTGCTACCGCATCCATTTGTAACGGTATAAGCTATGTTAACAAGTCCGGGAGCAACTGCTGTAACAACGCCAATACTGTTTACAGTAGCTACAGATGTGTTGCTGCTGCTCCATGTGCCACCTGCAGCGCCATCAGACAACAGCAGTGTTCCGCCTTCGCATACGGTGTTACCGCCTGTTATAGTACCTGGATTAGGTATTGGGCTTATCACTATTACTTTACTTGCAGATATTGAACCGCACATGTTTGTAAGCGTATACAAAGCAGTATCTACGCCAGCGCTAAGGCCTGTAACAACACCCGCTGTCGTAATTCTTGCTCTTGGGTTGCTCATGCTCCATACGCCTCCAGTAGTTGTGTCTACTAAGGTAATTGTAGCTCCTGCACAAACGCCTGAAGGACCGGTTATAACGCCGGGGTTGGGGAGTTGGTTTATGGTGAGTTCCTTTGTTGTAAATGCTACGCCGCAAATATTGGTAACAGTATAAACAATAGTATCAACGCCTGCAATAAAACCGGTTACAACACCCGAAGTTGAAACGCTTGTATAACCAGTTCTGCTGCTCCATACGCCGCCTATAGATGCATCTGCAAGTGTAGTAGTAGCGCCAACGCAAACTGAACTTGCGCCTGTTATCACGCCTGCATTTGGCAACGGATCGACAGTAACAACCGTAGAAACCCAGGCAACGCCGCAAACATTAGTCACAGAATAAGAAACAGTTGCCGTACCAGCGGTTACACCTGTTACTAAACCTAATGATGAAACAGTTGCGCTCGTACTGCCTGAACTCCACACTCCACCCGGAGCAGCATCTGTAAGCGTAATTGTTGCGCCTTCGCAAACATTAGTTAATCCTGATATAGTACCTGCGTTTGGCAGAGGATTAACTGTAATTACAGATGTAGCAGTAGCGGTACCGCACACATTGGTAACTATGTAAGACACAGTATCTAAGCCAGCATAAACACCAGTTACCAAGCCGCCGCTGGTGATAGTAGCCGCCGGATTGCTGATAGCCCATACGCCGCCCGGAGCTGCATCTGTAAGTGTTATGGTAGCTGCTTCGCAAACGCTTGTAGGGCCTGCAATAGTACCTGCAAATGGCAGACTGTTTATTGTCATCAGCATTGTAGTGGTTGCAATGCCGCAAGAGTTGGTCACGGTATAGCTAACTACATCTGTGCCGCCGGTTACGCCGGTTACATCGCCTGTAGGTGTTATTGTAGCATTAGTGTTGCTCAAACTCCACACGCCGCCTAAAGCAATATTTGATAAAGTAGTGGTTGAGCCAACACATACTGATGTAGCGCCTGTAATGGTACCTGCATCTGGTAGTGGGTTAACTGTGATAGCGAGCAACGCTGATACAGAGCCGCAAACATTGGTAACTGTGTAAGAGATCACTACCGGTCCGGCAGTAACACCAGTAACAACACCGCCAGATACGGTTGCATTAGTATTGCTTGCGCTCCATACGCCGCCCGGAGCAGGATCTGTTAGCGTTATTGCAGAGCCAACGCATACAGCAGTAGGACCAGTGATAGAACCTGCTATAGGTGCTGCATTGATTGTAACAGGTAATGTAGTAGCAGACGATCCGCAAATATTGGTTACTCTGTATATAATGGTGTCAAGACCAACCGAAACAGGTGTTACTAAACCGCCGGTTACATAAGCCCGTGGATTGCTCATTGTCCAAACTCCGCCAGTGGTGGTATTGGTATACAATGTAGATGAACCTGTACAAATGCTACCAGGGCCAACAATGACGCCCGCTGTTGGAATCTCATTAACTGTTATGGTTTTGGTTGCCACAGCCGAACCGCAACTGCTGGCAACAGTGTAGTAAATTGTGTCTACGCCTGTAGTTATACCAGTAACTCTACCGCCAGCTATGGTTGCATTCGAATTGCTTACAGTCCAGGTACCGCCCAATACAGGGTTGGTAACATATACCGGTGAGCCGATACATACATATGCCGGTCCAGATATAGTACCAGCAGATAAAGATGGACCTACTGTAACAACTTTTGATGATGCAAATGTTCCACAGCTATTAGATACAGTATAGTAAATAGTATCTACACCCGGAGTAATTGC
>CAZLPE010000105.1:0-5940 GCA_964561325.1 uncultured Flavipsychrobacter sp. | reverse complement strand
GCGCTCCATGCGCCTGTTGTTGAAGTGTCGGTTAGGGTGATGCTCGTACCTTGGCAAAGGCTTGTAGGACCAGATATAGCGCCAACCGATAAATAAGCGCCTATTGTTACCGGGTGCGATGTAGATAAACTACCGCATCCGTTAGTTACTGTATACAAAACGGTATCCAATCCGGGCGTAACGCCGGTAAGTACGCCACCGCTATTTATAGTAGCATTGCTATTGGTAACGCTCCATACGCCGCCGCCAACTGTAGATGTCATAGTGGCAAATGTACCTGCGCACAATAAAGATGTGCCCGAAATAACGCCGGTTGTTGGAGGCATAAACAAGGAAATTGGCGCTGTTGCAGTTGCTGTACCGCAACTATTGGTAACAGAGTAAGAGATAGTTGCCGTTCCGGGAGCAGCGCAGAATACAACGCCGGTAGAACCAACAACAGCCACAGCAATATCGCTACTGCTCCACACACCGCCCGGTGCGGCATCTGTAAGGGTTACTGAACTTCCAACACAGCCAACTGATGGTCCGGTAATAACTCCGGCATTCGGAGAAAGCAATACTGTAAGATCAGCAGTAGAGTAGCAACTACCTATTGAATAAGTCATTGTTGCCGTGCCTACTGTTAAGCCAGTTGCAATACCCGAAACAGCGCCTATAGAAGCTACAAGTGCATTGCTGCTCGTCCAGGCTCCACCGCCTGTAGGGTTGCTGAATGGTACGTTAAGGCCAGTACATACTGTAGTAGTAGCGGGCGATACAGCGCCGGGTTGAGTATTAATATTAACTGATTTTATAGCGAAGCAACCTGCTGCATTGGTGTAGGAAATATTGACTACGCCGGCAAGAACGCCTGTCACAACTCCACCGCCCGATACTGTAGCGATGGCTGTGTTTGCGCTGCTCCATACGCCAACGCTTACATCGGATAGGGTAGCAGAAGCGCCTTCGCAAATATTCACAGCGCCTACAGGGGTAATAGCAGCCGGATTAGCGTTTACGGTAACCGTAGTAAGCGCTATACAGCTTGTAGGTAACGTGTAGGTAATAGTAGTTGTTCCTGGAACAAGACCGTTAACAATGCCGGTACCTGCGCCTACAGTTGCTACTCCAGGATTGCTGCTGGTCCATGCGCCGCCGCCGCTTGCATCATTCAGCGTTGTGCTTGCGCCTACGCAAACTCCGGTTGTTCCGGTAATTGCAGCAGGTAATGGATTAACGGTAAGTACTCTTGTGGCAAAACAACCAGAACCTACGGTATAGCTTATTGTAGTAGTACCCACAGATACGGAAGCTACTGTGCCGCTTATGGCTCCGATAGTTGCAACGCCTGTATTTGAACTTGACCAGTTGCCGCCGCCTGTAGCATTGGTAAGCGTTGTGCTACCTCCTATACATACGCCGCCGGCTCCGCCGATAGCGGCTGGCGTCAGATTTACTGTTTTTACAGATGTAGCTAAACATCCTGTTGCCATTGTATAGGTAATTGTAGTGGTGCCAACAGCAACGCCATTCATTATACCTGAGAAACCACCAATGGTAGCTACTCCGGGTGTGCTGCTGGTCCAGTTGCCGCCGCCGGGCGCAGATGTCAGCGTTGTTGAAAAACCAACGCAGACCGCATTTGCTCCGCCAGTTGTGGGCGTAGTATTTACCGACACAGTTTTTATGGCATTGCAACCAGTTGGCATAAGGTAGCTGATTACCGTAGTGCCGGCGCTAATTCCAGATATTGTCCCTGAAAGCGAACCAATAGTAGCAACAGCGGTATTCGTACTTGTCCAAGTACCGCCCGGCGTACCATCGGTAGCCGATATTGTAAATCCGGTACAAACTGAGTTTGGACTCACAACTGCCGCAGGCGTAACGTTTACCGTGCGAACAGATGTTGTAGTACAGCCTGCAGTGGTGGTGTACGTTATTGTTGTTGTGCCAGCAGAAACCCCGGACATATTGCCAATAAGCGCGCCAATCGTTGCAACAGCAGTATTGCTGCTGCTCCAGTTGCCGCCTACAGGAGTAGAAGTGAGCGTAACGGTAAAGCCTTGACAAACTGATGTAGGACCCGCAATTGCAGTTGGGTTAACATTTACAGAGAATGTGCGTGTTGCATTACATCCGCCGGGCATTACGTAAGTAATAATGGTGGTGCCAGCAGCCACGCCAGTAACAGTACCGCTTAAAGAGCCTATTGTACCAACGCCTGTGTTACCGCTTACCCATGTACCGCCGGGCGTAACATCTGTTACATTTGCAGTAAAGCCAATACAAACCGAAGTTGCGCCGCCAATTGCCGCAGCAGATTGGTTTACAGTTTCAACGGTTGTTTGGCGACAGCCCGTGCCGAGCGAGTAAGTGATAGTGGCGGTGCCAGCTGCTACCGCTGTAAGGAAACCTGTGCCGGCAACTATGGTTGCAACGCCAGTGTTGCTGCTGCTCCAGTTACCGCCGCCGGGAAATGAAGATAAAGTTGTATTAAAGCCAGAGCATATGGCGCCTGAGCCAGTTATTGCCGTTGGTACGAGATTTACGGTTACTGTATGCACTGCCGATACCGTACCGCAAGAGTTGGTAACGGTATAACTAATAACCGATGTACCTGCAACTACGCCCGTAACAATTCCACTTGAAGACCCTACAGTTGCAACTGCTGTGTTCGAACTTGTCCAGTCGCCGCCGGGGGCTGCATCGGTTAAGGTTATGGTATTTCCGGCGCACACTGAATTGGCGCCTATTATAGTTCCTGCATTTGGTGCAGGGCTTATGGTAACCGTAGTTACTGCCGAACCGCAAGCCGTAGTATAAGAAATAACAGCAGTTCCTGCCGTTATGCCAGTCATCAACCCTGTTGCCGAACCTACAGTAGCAACGATTGTGTTGCTGCTACTCCACGCTCCACCGGTAGCAGTGACAGATAGAGTAGTTGTTGTAGCTTCACAAATACCAGTTGTACCGGAAATAGTTCCAAGGTCGTTTACATTAAACACCCCAAAACGCATACAGCCTGTAGGAAGCGTGTAGGTTATTAATAATGTACCGGTAGTTACTCCGGTAATGTCGCCTGTAGTTGAGCCAACTGTAGCGACTGCATCATCGCTACCGCTCCAGTAACCTCCGGGAGATGCATTGGTTACAGTAACTGTAGATCCAACGCATGCAAAAGTAGCGCCGCCAAAACCAGATGGAAATGGATTAATAGTTAATGTTTTTGTAGCAGTACATCCAGAAAATGTGTAAGTAATTATTGCTGTACCAGCGCCAAGGGAAGCAACGCTGATATTGCCCAAGCCGTCAATTGGGGCGATAGTTGTATTGCTACTACTCCATGTTCCACCGGTAGTTGCATCAGAATAAGTAATGATTGTTGCTTCGCAAGTCTCAGAAACGCCGATTATTGGCGCAGGACTTTCATTTACTGTTACTACGGTAGTAGTAAAAGCGCTGCCGCAACTGTTGGTTACTGTATAGGTAATTTCCGAGGTTCCTGATGCTACGCCTGTCACAATGCCGCTTAGCGAGCCTACAGTGGCAACGCTTATATCGCTGCTGCTCCATTCGCCGCCGATGCCTGTGCTGCTCAGCGTGATATTGCGACCAGAACAAACCGAAGTAGCGCCTGATAATGTTCCTGAAACAGGTAGTGGATTTACGGTAAGGGTTTCTGTAGTAATAGAAGTTCCGCAAGTGTTTGTTACGGAGTAAGTAATAACAGTTGTGCCAGCAGAAACGCCGGTCGCAAGGCCCGAACTGATGTCAATAGTTGCTACTGCGGTATTGCTGCTTGTCCAGTCGCCGCCGGTTACTGTGTTACTCAATGTTGTAGTTGCGGCTTCACATACGGTTGTTGTTCCTGATATTGTGCCAGCATCTGGGAATGCGCAAATGATTACCACGCCATCGCCGCTGTTGTATCCGCTTGTATGCGTTACGCCTGATGCATCGGTAGCATCGGTATAAGACGATCCACCGCCGCCAGCTCCAAAATAACCGCCGCCGCCGCCATAATAGCCGCCGCCGCCCGCGCCGCCGCCGCCAGTACCTATACCAAATCCGTCGCCGCCTATACCCAAGGCGCCATCTGTGCCGCCGTCTGTACCGCCTGCGCCGCCTGCTGAGGCTGTGCCGCCGCTACCGCACGCATTTGCTGAATATCCACCGCAATCTTGTCCGTTGCCGCCAGTCAAACCGCCGCCCTGGCCTCCGTTTTCGCCGCCCAAATCGCAATTAAGTCCTGCTCCCGCGCCGCCGCCAGCTACAATCAGTCGGTTTGCTAAAGTTCCGCCGGTGGTACGCACATCGCTGGCGCCGCCGCCGCTGCCGCCATAGCCATAGAGTGAGAAACCGCCGCCATTAAAACCACCCGGTATAGGACCTAAACCACCAGTATTTCCCTTGCCACCTACATAAATGTCTAATACCTGACCGGGTGTAACTCTCAAAAAGCAAACTACACGCGCACCATTACCGCCAACACTTGTTAATGATAGGTTGTCGCCGCCTTTTGCTCCTTGTGCGTCAACTGAAATTTTGGTTACACCAGCCGGCACAGTATAAGACTCCATCGATCCGGTATAAGAAAACGTAGTAGACTGGGCGTTCGTATCTGAACTGCTGAAAATAGCAAAAGAGACCACTACGGCCGTTAACCAACGTAAAATTTTATGCATAAAAAGTCAATTTATAACTTAGGCTTAAAACTATATAAATTTATCGAAATAGCCTAAGGATGGTCTAAAAAAGGGCAATTTTGCGGCTAAAACAGAATATTGATTACATTGCTGAAATATTTTACTCACTAAGAATGCAGGAACAAAATATTAGCAAATCACGAATAGAATTGATGCTGCTTTTTGCGCTATACCTTTTCTTGCTGCCAAGAGTGTATATGGAATACGACATGGGGTTTTGGCGCGAATGGGCGCTATACCTTCATAAAAACGGCCTTAAAAACGCCTACAACGGCCCTATAAATTATTTTCCTGTTTATGTTTATGCATTATATGTTTACGACTTACTACAGGGCACGGAGGCCAATATTGTTAAACATATCAATGATATTAAGATTTTGTTTGTTGTTTTCGATTTTCTTCCGCTCATCGTATTGTGCGGATTTAAACAAAAAATACTAAAATTTAATGTTCCCTATCTCTATTTAGCGCTCAATGTTGCTTACGTTTTCAATTCTATGGTCTGGGGGCAAATAGATAGTATTTACACAAATCTCGCTTTTCTTGCCATCATTACTTCGCTGCAATATCCTGTAGCCGCCGCTCTGCTTTATGCATTAGCGCTCAATACTAAGCCGCAGGCAATAGAGTTTATACCAATAATAGCCATAACGCTGTTATACGGAATTAAGTCGTGGCGAACTTTTTTTGTGGCTGCAACGGCCGTCGTTACGCTACAGTTGGTAATATTATTACCTTTTTTTAGTTCTGGCGGCGTTGGTAAGCTTTGGCAAATAGCTACCCATGTCGTGGGGTTGTACCATAATTTGTCTATTTGCGCTTTCAATGTCTGGTACCTGATTTCTCGCGCCAACCCATATTTTGTAAACGACCAGGATATATTTATTGTATTCTCGTATCGTACCATTGGCCTAATCATGTTCAGCGTCGCTGCATTCGCGGTAGTATTTCCTTTGTTTAGAAGACTTTGGCAGCTGCGGCAGAAAAAACTTGCTATTGACGCACTTACTTTTGAGACGATGTTTTTGTCGACTGGCTTGTTGTGTCTCTATTTTTTCTACTTCAATAGTCAAATGCACGAGCGCTATGCGCACCCGATTATCATATTCTTCTTTTTTTATGGGGTGGTGTCGAAAAACTACAAACTATACATTTTGGCTTCTATACCTTATTTTTTGAGTCTGGATAAGTGCTTCCCAGATTACCTACCCATAGTGCACTATAAAATTATATATGCTTCTCTTGTTATTGC
>CAZLPE010000104.1:0-13228 GCA_964561325.1 uncultured Flavipsychrobacter sp. | reverse complement strand
TGTGTCCATGATCGTACGTTTTACCAATTGGTTAGATTCAAGGTCTTGTAGTTCTTTTGATAGCATTTTGGGGCCTATACCATCTAACAATCGAAGCAGTTCCATAAACTGCAATTCACCGCCGCAACTAAGTGTAGTTAGAAGTTTTATTTTCCACTTGCCGCTCAAAATTGCTATAGTGTCCATTGCCCCGATGTGTTCGTCGTCGCGGGTGCAGGTAATATCGAGTAATACGGGATCCTTCTTTTTCATTGATGGTATTTTGTAGGTACAACAAAACTAAAATAAGTTAGCTACTTGATTGGTTCCCTATAGGAAAGTAGTTTCATGAAGGGAACTTGCGCTTTAGGAAAGTATGGCTGGGCTATTTTTGAAAAAAAATAATTATGTCGCATGTTTTTACGGATTCAAATTTTGAGTCTATGGTAATCAAGTCTGATAAACTGACAATCGTTGATTTTTGGGCCACCTGGTGCCCGCCATGTATAGCCCTGGGCCCAATCATAGATTCTATCGCGCACGATTATGCGCAAAGTATTTTGGTTGGCAAGGTGAATGCAGACGATAATCCTAATGTTTCTATACACTATGGCGTTACCAATTTACCATGTGTTTTGTTTTTTTATAATGGACAGCTAATCGACCGTCAAGTAGGCGCAGCGAGCAAGGCTGCGTACGTACGAAAGATTGAGCGACTTCTGGAGACGACTAAAACAAAGCTATAGATAAATCAACATCGCTACCGGTGCAACCCAAACACCTCAAATATTTGGTACATTTGCGGTACTTTTAGTCGCATCGGTAGCTAACGTTCTATCTGCAATCCAGTCGAATGCCTTTTACTTTTTCACATCCGGCAATTCTATTGCCGCTAATAAACAAGCGTAGGAAGATTTTTTCCGCCACTGGATTGGTGTTGGGCTCGTTAATACCTGATTTTGAAGCTTTTATACGGCTCGACGTTCATAAACATTATAGCCATACTTGGTTAGGTATTTTTTGGTTCGATCTGCCGTTGGCTGTATTGGTGAGTTTTTTGTTTCACACTATCGTTCGCGACCCTTTAATTGCCGCCCTTCCGGCGCCGCTACATCAGCGGTTCGCACGGTTTATCGGGTTCAATTGGTTGTTGTATTTTAAGCGCCACTTTGCAGTGGTACTAATTTCCTTGTTGATAGGTATTGCCTCGCATCTACTTTGGGATGCATTTACACATCTAAATCTGGTTTATCCCAATGCAGTCGATTCGAAAATTTACATAACCCGTGGTTTTCGTCTATTCAGGGTGCGCCTGTACAAGCTGTTGCAGTATTCCAATTCATTGATAGGTATGTATTTTGTGATATTGCATATACTAAAGATGCCCAGGCAGCAAGAGCAACAACCTATACAAAAGATGATATTAGTGATAGACCATCATAAAGAGCAGAACATATCCAGGATACGGTATTGGGTATTAGTTGGTGTATTTACTGTGTTGTCTATAGGTTTATTTACAGGCATTCACCTCTATCATTTAGATATTATTTTGCTTATTTATATTGTACTCTCCGGTTTTTTACTTTCACTAATTCTCACTCCACTTTATCTCAAACTCATCAGGTAGGGTTGTACGCTTATTTACCGGTTACTTTTTGAATCAGTAATTTAGATTCATATATGCCGCTCGACATTATTTCTCTCAGGGAAAAACTCAGGTGTTTTTTTAGATTGTAGTAACCAAAGTAGGCGCCTGCAACAACAGTAAATAAAGAACCAAAGCTAATACCATACAAATTACCAAACAGGGCAACGCCTATAAAATTGGCTGTGAAATTAACAACAAGCATCACGATAACTTTATAAAAGTTGATTCGCGGCTGATGAACGATATCTAAAGTTACGCCTGTAAAGCGATCGAGCGGGTAGAGCAACGCCAATGTCATTAGTATTCTGTATAGGTTGGCGGCTTCTGTACCCATATACTTGGCGCCTCCCAGTATATCTATAGCAACATCGGCAAGCAAAACAGCCCCAAGCGTTAGTGGTATAAACGCCAGAGTCATCATACCGGTAAATTTTTTCAGGATATATGTTGTTTGGTGAATGTTGTTTTGGTTGTATGCTGCCGCCATTGCAGACATGCCGGTGCCTACAAAACTCCGCAGTGGAAATTCAACTATCTCCATGAGTTTTATGGGCAACCCGTAAATGGCTAAATATTGTGGGCCAAGCATAATGCTTATTACAAAAGTGTCGCAGCTATTCAGCAGCTTAGATACAAAGGTTGACCCCAAAATGTACTTGCCAAAATGGGTTATTTCCATAATACTGGCCTTCGATCTTTTTCTGATGGTTGCAACTTGCCCCCAGCCACTTAGCAGCCCTACCAGGCTGGTAAGGCAGTTGGTAAGCAGATTGCACCAAAGCAATGCATTGAGCGTCATTTTATGTAGCGCCATCAGCGCAATGATCACTACAACCATCGACCCGCTATTTACCAGACGAAGCCATAATATTTTTCCGTAACGTTCCTCGGCAGTTAGTATCCCGAATATTATATTGAATGGTAGTGAGCTGATAAAGGTTACACCAAACCAGAGTATTGGTATAGATAGCTGTTTATCGTGTATAAAGGGCAGAAATAAAAATCCTAATGCGTCTATAATCGTGAGGACTGCAGTTACAAGAATTGCCAGAAACCAAACCGAACCAAGTATGTTATCTGCGCGTTCTTTATCTGCGCCGGCGTAAAACTTTATTGTAGCGGTGCCCAGCAATCCGCCTCTTATAGCGTCGCCAAGGGTATAAATAGTCAGAAACAGAAACCAAAGACCGAGGTCGGACTTGTCGAGCGAACGGGACAACAAGGCAATAGTACCCATACCAAATACCGCAATGATGCCATTGCCGGCAAGCGCCAGTATGTGTTTATTACGTAAGTCGGCAAGCTTTATTTTGCTCATGATGGTAAATGTATAGAAAAAGAATTCCTGCTAAGGGGGGAATGCTGAATTTATCAGCTCGCTTTTTCCCACGCACCCGTTTGGGAATTGTACTGTTTGATTATTTTGGCAGGATTGCCTGCCGCTATTGAAAACGGAGGTATATCTTTAGTTACAACCGACCCGGCTGCCACTACGCAATGTTTACCGATGGTTACCCCCGCTGTAATAACCACATTGGCAGCTATCCAGCAATCGTCCTGCACTACTATGGGTTTTGTGGTTACATTTTGCGTCACTATTGGTTGAGTCACATCTCTGTACTCGTGGTTCAGGCCGCTGGCAACTATGTTTTGTGCAAAAATAACATTGTTACCTATCGTAACCGGACCAATGATAACATTGCTCATGCCTATCAGGCTGTTGTCGCCTATTATCACATTTCCTACTCCATTATTAATTGTACAAAAGTCTTCAATTGTCGATTTTTTACCCAGTACAAATTGATTGAACGGGAATACATCTATCCGGGTACGCCACCTTATTACAGCCCCTGAGCCCCGAACATGAAAAAAACGGTTGAGCAGTAGCCTGACCCATAATCTGGGTCGGGCGCCGCCCTTGGGTATAAGCAGGCGGTGCACTATTTTTTTTAAGGTCGGATTTTGTTTTATGGTACTGGCTATAGACATAAAGTTGTTGCGCTTTAGCTTACTAATTCGGTTAGCTGAACAAATACTTCCTTCATTACGCTGTTTATTTTAGCAGCCAATACGGTGATATTATCATTTCCCGGTTTTATAGTTTCCATTTCCCTTATCACATCTTTTAGCGAACTTATGCCCATAGAGTCTATGCTTGATTTCATCTTATGAGCCACTTTTCCTATTTGTTCGTAATTTCTTTCCTGCACTGTTTTCATAAGCGTATCCAAACTCTCCGGCATTGTTTCGAGGAAAATGGACACTATTTTTTTTGCAAATGCAGGATCATCTTTACCAATAGTATTGATCAACGACAAATCATACAGTTTTTCGACAGGCGGCGGCGGTGGTGGCGGCGGCAGTATTTCCGCAGGTGTTTTATTTACCGGCGATACCTTTATGCGCAGTTTATCGTTGGTCTTAATGATTTTCGATATTACCTGAAACAGCTTTTCTTCGGTGTAGGGCTTTGTTATATAGCCGTCCATGCCTATATCCAGGTATTTTTGCCCGTCTCCTTTTAGCGCATTGGCCGTAAGCGCTATAATAGGCAGCGTTGATTTATCTTTTGCGTTGAGTGTTCTTATTTTCTTTGTAATCAGCGACTTATCTATTACTGACTTCTCAGCAATATTCATATTCCTGATTATTTTGGTAGCGGTAATTCCGTCCATCTCCGGCATTTGAATATCCATGAGTATCAGATCGAAATGACTCTTTTTCACTTTCTCTACCGCCTCTTTACCATTAGGCACTATTGTCACCTCGCATCCCCATGCTTCCAGTATATGCTTTACTAAAAACTGATTTAGCTCCACATCTTCCGCTACAAGTATCCTAATCGACTCAAGGTCTTTGAAGTTCAGTTCCTCCTTAGTTTCGTCGGGCATCATCGCTTCATTGCCTACTTCGTAGGGAATGAAAAACGTGAACGTTGTGCCTTCGTTTACTTTACTGCCTACAGATATTTTGCCACCCTGCATCTCTACAAGGTTTTTGCATATGGTTAGGCCAAGACCGGTGCCGCCGTATTTGCGCGTAGTATCCGACGAAGCCTGCACAAATGGATTGAAAATATCCACCAGCTTTTCTGGCTTTATTCCTATGCCTGTGTCCTGTACCTGAATCTCGACTACTACTCTTTTCTTGCCATCGTTGTTGCCGCCCTCATATTTTTTGAGGTCCATGTTTATAGCAATCTCTCCGTCTTTGGTGAATTTAAGCGCATTACTCAACAGATTATTGAGTATCTGACTTAATCGATAGGGGTCGCCAACAACTATATAGTCGTCGGGTAGGGTAGAATTGAGTAGTAAGCTGATGTTTTTATCTTCCGCTTTAAACTGGAACGATTGTAATGTAGTAAATACTTTGTCTTCTATCTTGAACGGTATCAGCTCAAGGTCGAGCTTGCCGGCAGCTATTTTCTCAATGTCTAATACATCGTTTACAATAGTCAGCAGATTGTTGGCCGATTCTGATATTAGTTTCGTAAACTTCCTTTGTTGTTCGTCTAACCCGGTTTTAGAAAGCAGATTTGCTATGCCTAAAATACCCGTCATGGGCGTCCGTATTTCATGGCTCATATTAGCCAGAAACGTTTCTTTTGCTTTGTGTGCGTCTTCGGTTACCCTCTTGGTTATCAGTAATTCTTTTTCCGTGTTTATTCGGTCGGTTATGTCCTGAGAAAAACCAATAATGTATGGTTCTGAGTTTTCTTCTTCTACCTTAAAGTTTTTGTAAAGCAGGAACGACTTCTGGTTATCGCGACCTACTACCCTGAACACACCGCTTGCATCGCCTTCCTTGGTCACCTTTTGCAAATAGTCTCTGTCGAAACCTGCGACATCGGTATGCGGTAAAAACTCAGTAAGGTTTCTACCAATCAGTTCGGTCTCTGTATATCCAAGCAACTCACATATGGCAGGGTTTACCGTTAGCAGATTCCCTTTCAGATCGTGTGTGCATATATAGGCCTGGCTATAGTTGAACAAGTCGCGGTAGCGCTTCTCATTAAGTTTTAGCTGGTCTTCTATTTTCTTTCTATCTGTTATTTCCAGCCCAAAACCTATCACCTGTATCACCTCGTTCTGTTCATTCAGTACGGGATACATGTTACGCAGGTAGTATTCTGCCTGACCATTGCCGTTGATTACTTTTTCTTCCCAGTAGTGCAGTTTTTTCTCTGTCACTACCTTGTTAAATATGTTGCGTCGCTCTATAGCTATGCTTATGGGTTTGTTGGCATACCGGCAATATTCTTCGTCGGTTTTGCCAATCATCCATTTTCTCAAATCGTTGCCTTTTACAGCGCGTGGGTTGATAAACAGGTATTCGTGGCGTGTGTTAAACGCTACAACGTCGGCAGGTATATTATTCAATACGTTTTCATAAAATACCTTTTGTTCTTCAAGTTTTTGTTCCGCCTTTATTTGTTCGGTTACATCGGTGTATTGCCACAGATGACCCTCATATTTGTCTTCCAGGAAAATTGGCACAAAATCGCGCTTGAAAAAACGTCCGTCTGCCAGTTCTATAAGCTCGTTAAGCGATTTTTGCTTTAGTTCCAGTAGTTGGTAAATACGCGCTACTACAGCCTCCGGATTCTTATACAGATTTTTACTTTGCCGGGTCGCTATTGTATAGTGCATGCCAATAAGCTGTTCCGGTGTTTCATTAATTCCCAGAAACTTGCAGAACTTGTCATTCACCATTATTATTCGCTGATCTTTGCCTTCAACAACAATGCCCGATTCCAGATTTTTAATAAGAAAGAAAATCCTGTTGGCCATTTCTTTTAGCTGCAGCTCAAGTTGCTTGTTTTGGTCGTTGTCGGCTACAGCTGCTTCTAAGTTACTTCTATTGAAGGCGTATTTTGATCGCTTCTCATTTTCGGTAACCAGCGCTTTTTTCTCGGTTACCGTATTGAGCAGACTTTTAAAATTATTGGAGGCTATTTCTTGTGTCTTGATCAGAAATAGTTGGTCTATCAATGAGTCGTGTTTGGCATAGTCGTTTATGGTCAGGTTAGCGTTGGTTACTTCGTCCATACTACTGAAACTCGGAACGCCAATAAACAATAGCTGATTTGTTTCCTCAAGGTATTCAAACTGTCCGCGTAGGTTGGTGTGTTGCGGGTTTTTTACTTGTAAAATGACCACCTGATTGCAGAGGTCTTTTAAAGCCTTAAAACCTAAGTAATCTATTTGTGGAAGCTTTACCTGAAAATAATCACCAAACGAAGAATGCTCAGATAATGGGCAAAGTTTGGCAACAGACTTGCCAAAAGACGCAATTTTAAGCTCGCTGCCGACAAGAATGTAAAAAGGGAAGATCCTGTTAAACTGTTCATTGCCAAACGATAATACGGGTGCCGCCATAGTTTATTTTACAACTTGCTGAAAAAATACCATTCTCATTTCTACAGTCATTGCCAGTTCATAAGGTCTTGATATTCAGGCATTGGCAATTTTAAAAGTATCTTGCCGCCGGATGTTACAACGACAATAATCAACTGTTGCGAAATATGCGCAAAAAAAATCGAATGTTATTGATATATGTACCAAAGGTAAATTAAATCTTCAAACGTGACTGCTACAATCGTCTAAATAATGTAATTGGAAAGTTAACAATGCAGCATAGATTGGGAAAGCGGCTAAATGCTTAGCCTGAAACTGTGGTATGCAATTGAGTAATTAGGAATATGTGCAAGGCTTTTATCGCTGTTTTACAATAGATGTTATCGTATTGCTCCTATTTCCTTCTCAGCGGTAAAAAAAGCACAAGTCTAATCATCGATATCTTTATTTTTGGATCGTATAATTCAAGGGACGCAAAATGACCAATTCAGCAATCGCAGATCAGTTTTCGTTGTTATCTAAGTTAATGGATATTCATGGCGAGAATAGTTTTAAATCGAAAAGCTATAGTACTACGGCTTTTAATATAGACCGCTTACCCGTAGAAATCGTCAAGATGAGCGAAGCCGAACTTTTTTCGCAAAAAGGTATCGGCGAAAGCGCGGGGAAGAAGATAATGGAGTTGTTGGCTACAGGTAGCCTGCCTGCATTGGAAACGCTTATAGAGAAAACACCGCCCGGGATATTGGACATGCTCAATATCAAAGGACTTGGCCCTAAAAAGATTGCGGTAATCTGGAATGAACTGGGTATAGAATCGCTGGGCGAACTGGAGTATGCTTGCAATGAAAATAGGTTGGTAAGCCTGAAAGGATTTGGAGCCAAAACACAGGAGAGTGTGTTGCAGAGTATTTTGTACATACGTCAGAATGAGGGTTTTCATTTATGGAAAGAGGCAAAGATTGCTGCTGACAATGTAGTAGCCTTGTTGCAAAAGTCATATCCTAATGAATTGGTAAGCATTACCGGCGATATCAGAAGGCAGTGCGAAACGATACAGTTTGTAGATATTTTGACCACAATCAATATTAATGATGTGGTTGCGCTGATAAACACAACGCCCGAAACCACAATTGCAGGAGATGGAGCGCTAACCATTGTGCAGATACCTGCATTACCTGCAATAAGATTGCAGGTTGTGGATAGGACAGAATTTTACGCTACTTTATTCAATACTACTTGCGCACCAGATTTTTTAGCTGCATTTAATGCGAAATATATTATACCCGGTACGGCAGACAGTGAAGAAAAGATATTTGCGGTTAACAACCTGCCTTATATTTTGCCCTGCTTGCGCGAATCTGCTAACATCCTCACTTTGGCTGCGGCAAATATATTGCCAGATGTGATACAACCGGCAGACATTCGCGGTATCATACACTCGCACTCTACTGCCAGCGACGGGGTGAATACGCTGGAAGAGATGGCTATGGCTGCGAAAGAACAAGGATTGGAATACCTGGTTATTAGCGATCACTCACAATCGGCCTTTTATGCAGGCGGTCTGAAACCTGATAGAATTGCAGAGCAGCATCAGGAAGTCGACAGGCTAAACGCCAAGCTGGCGCCGTTCAGGATTTTCAAGAGTATTGAATCCGACATTTTGAACGACGGTAGTCTCGACTATAGTACTCAGGTACTCAACACTTTTGATTTGGTAATAGCAAGTGTTCATAGCAATCTGAAAATGAGCGAGGAAAAAGCGATGGATCGTGTGATTACGGCTATACGTAACCCCTATACTACTATATTAGGTCACCCTACCGGACGTCTGTTGTTATCGCGCAAGGGCTATCCGCTCGATCATAAGCGGATTATAGATGAATGTGTTGCCCACAACGTGGTGATTGAAATAAATGCACATCCACGCCGGCTGGATCTCGACTGGCGATGGATTGAATATGCTATTGAAAAGGGTGCAATGCTTTCTATAAACCCCGACGCCCACTCTATAGAAGGCTATAAGGACACGTACTATGGTGTAATGGCAGCGCAAAAGGGCGGACTGACTAAAAAAAGCAATTTGAGTAGTTACACACTCGCTGAAATGGAGGCGTTTGTACAACAATCGCAGCAAAAACGTATTTTATAGAGCGCCGGTAAAAAAACTTGTTACGACTATACTAATGAGTAAGTCGTAACAAGGTTTTTTTAGGCTTTATAAATCTGTGGAGCTTGTATGCGTTCTCAGTTTCAATAGCGCTACATTTTCTATATGGTGCGTATGCGGAAACATATCGAGCGGCTGCAGCCTAATGATTTCGTAGGCCTCGTTGAGCAATTGCAAATCACGAGCCTGTGTAGCCGGGTTGCAACTAACATATACTACTTTCGGCGCACGCATCTTTAATAATTGTTGAATTAGTTTTTCGGTCATGCCGGCGCGGGGCGGGTCGGTAATTATCACATCGGGTCTGCCGTGCGTATCAAAAAACTCGTCCGTGCATATTTTCTCCACATCACCGGCATAAAACTGGCAATGCGTTAATCCGTTGAGCGCGGCATTTTCATATGCGTCGGCTACGGCATCGGGTACAGCCTCTATGCCAATAACTTTTTTAGCGCCGCCTGAGCAGAAAATTCCGATACTGCCTGTGCCGCAATACAAATCATATAGCGTCTCTTCGCCTGTTAGTCCGGCAAATTCGCGAATAACCCGGTACAGGGCTTCTGCCTGGTAGGTATTGGTTTGGAAAAACGATTTTGGAGATATCTTAAACCTAAAATGCTCCAGTTTTTCCTCTATGTAGCTTCTGCCGGCATAACACACCACTTCCTGATCGTAAATAGTGTCGTTCATCTTAGGGTTCAGGGTATAGTTGAGCGAGGTGATATTGGGGATTTGCTCAAGGATATGCTGCAACACGCCTTCGCGCGCTTCTTTATCTTCGTGGTGCATTACCAGATTTATCAGTATCTCACCGGTAGTGGTAATGCGTATTACTACGTTTCTCAACCATCCATATTGCGCCCTAAAGTTGTAATAGGGTAGCGCTTTGGCCTCGGTATACGTGCGCAGTACGTTGAGCAACTGATTTGTAGGCTCTTGCTGCAAGTAGCATGTGTGTATTTCTACTACTTTGTCGAAAAGCCCGGTTGCATGAAACCCTAAAGCAGGAGTAGATTCAATTTTATCTTCTCTGTTCGCGATTTCTTCATAGGTAAGGAATCGGTTGGTAGAAAATGTAAACTCCAGTTTATTGCGGTAGTAACGTTCGTGCGGACTACCTATAATTGGTTCTATTTCAGGTAATGTTACATGACCTATTCTCGATAACTGATCTGATACCTGTTGTTGCTTGTAAACGAGTTGCTGCGCATAGGGTAGCGTTTGCCATTTGCAGCCGCCGCATATGCCAAAATGCTGACAGAATGGAGTGATGCGTTGCGGCGATGGTTCCACTAGTCGGGTCATGCGCGCTTGCGCCCAGCTTTTTTTATCTTTAATAATTACTGCATCTATAACATCGCCAGGTATGGCATTGTCTACAAACAATACCTTGCCATCGTCCAGCCGGGCAATACTTTTTCCTTCTGCTGCATAAGCATCAATTTTAATATTCTGGAGCGGCGGCGACTTTTTCTTCTTTCTCGACAAAATTTGTTAGAGTTTTTATAATAAGCGGCAAATTTACTCTTATCGTTATACCAATCACCAACTTTATGAATTATTTTTGATTGAACAAACCAACACATAATGTTTTGACTCCGTCTTTTGCGGAAACAAACCAACAGACTTTTATATGAAACGAATTTCGTTATTTACTTCATTGTTGCTCTTGGGTATTGCCCAACTATCCCTTGCCGGGAGCGCCTACCACATCAAGTTGAAAATGGCCGATGCCAATGATACGATGGTTTATCTGTTGCATTATTATGGTAAAAACAGACCCACTATTTTTAAAGTGGATTCAGCTAAACTCGATAAAGCAGGTAATGCAGAGTTTAACAGTAATGACCCTGATTTTGTAGGTGGTATTTATGTTATGTTGTTGAGCAAGCGAACTGCCGATTTTGAGTTTTTGCTGAACAAAGGCGACGATATGACCATCACTGCTACTGTTGCCAAGTTGCCGGAAGGAATCAAGTTCAAGAACTCACCCGAAAACGATCGTTTCCAGGAATATGTATCTTTTCTTAAAGACTATGCCGATAATCAGAAAAAATTTCAGAAACAGTTAGAAGCGGCAAAAACATCGGCAGATACAGCAGCTGTTCGCAAAGAAGCTGTGGCTTATTCAAAAAAGCTAACTGCCTATCGCCGCGATTATGTAAAAGCCAATCCTAAATCGCTCCTTTCGGTAATATTTAATGCAATGGAAGTGCCTGAAGTTCCGGAAGGTGTGCATTACCTGGAGGACGGAAAAACAAAAGACTCCACTTTTGCATACAGATACTACAAAACGCATTATTGGGATGGATTCGATTTTCAGGACGACCGCCTGATATATACACCTCTTTATGATGCCCGCATCGAAGAATACTTCAATAAGCTGGTACTGCCATGGCCAGACAGTGTGAAATATGAATGCGACTACCTGCTTAAAAAAGCGAAAGGAAGTAAAGATGTGTTTCATTACACACTTTGGTGGGTGACCCGTTTTGCAGAAAACAGCAAAGTAATGGGTATGGATGAGGTGTTTGTATACCTGGTTGAGAACTATTACATGAAGGGCGATGCTTTCTGGTTGAAAAATGATGAACTAAGCAAGTATATAGACCGTGCGCAGAAAATAGCGCCAAACGTGATAGGTAATGTTGCGCCAGAGATAAAAGTACCCAATGTAGTAACTAAGAAAGAAGAAACGCTCAGCGCTATCAAGGCTAAATACACGCTTGTAGTTTTCTATTCACCTACTTGCGGTCACTGCCAGCACGAAATGCCGTCTTTAGATTCATTGTACAATGCCGAGTTGAAGGCGAAAGGTGTAAAGGTGTTTACATTGGCAACTGAGGGCGATGAAAAATCGATCACTGATTTTATTAACAAGAATAAACTCAATGAGTGGACAAACACCTGGAATCCTGAACACACCAGCGACTACCACAGCAAGTATGATGTGTACAGTACGCCTACCATTTATTTGCTCGATGATAAAAAAATAATTCGCGGCAAGCGTCTCGACCACTCCAACATCGGCGGTCTTGTGGAAATGCTTGAAAAACGCGCAAAGGATAAAGACAAGACAAAGGACACCAAGCCGAAATCTAAATAAGAAGTTTGTGTTGATTTGAAGCATGCGGTATTGGCATAAGCCGGTACCGCATGTTTTGTTTTAGGCGCCACTAACGTCCTTGCTAATATTGCGTTTTGTTTCCTTGTTTTTTCATGTTTTTTTAGCGGCGCGATTGCAGAAAAAAAACAGACTTTTTATGCGGCTTAAAATATTTTTTTGTATTTTTAGCACAAATATCGACTCATGAAGGTTTTGCGACTAACATTGCTTACTACTTTATTATTTTTCGGATTAGTTTCTACGGTTGTTTATACTGCATGTGAAAAAGATGTATGTAATAATGTGTCTTGTCAAAACGGCGGATCTTGCAATATGGGCGTTTGTCGTTGTCCTGTTGGTTATGAGAACACTCAATGTCAAACAAAATCAATTAGCCGTTATTTAGGTGTATTTGCCGGTACTATTTCTTGCGACAACCTTACCCAAATATTAGATACCGCCTGGATTACGCCCGACAATGTAGCCAATAACACTGTTGCTATAAAGCTTAAGAGCATATACAAGACAAAGGGTTTGCTGCATGGTTATGTAAAGAATAATGAAAGCGTTTACTCGATTGTAGTTACCAACAACGACAGCAGCGCAACGTTTGCACACATTTACTCTATTAATCTGCAAGCCGACAGAAACTTGATTATACATTCATACGATCTTGATTATACCAATCCCACAGATTCTTCTAAGAATCAGTGTATGTTCAGAGGTGTAAAGCGTTAATGTTTTTTAGTACTTATCAATTTTAAAGCCGAAGTAGTCGGGTAGGGCATTATGTCTATAAAAGTAGCGTCGCTTACAAAAATTTACGATACCCAAAAAGCAGTTGATGATATCTCCTTCGAATTGAAAAGAGGAGAAATAGTAGGATTTCTTGGTCCAAACGGAGCTGGAAAATCTACTACCATGAAAATGATTACCGGCTATCTTCCACCTACGTCTGGCGTTGC
>CAZLPE010000103.1:5049-13649 GCA_964561325.1 uncultured Flavipsychrobacter sp. | reverse complement strand
TATTCTTCATTTTCATTTGCCCGAGTAAGGGTGTCGTTTTGTTTTGGTCGTTTTTTGTATTGGCTTTTCAGGCTGTTGTAGTCTATGCTGAGTATAAAGTTGAGCCCGGTTTCTGTAACATAGCCTTGCAGCACGCCTTCGTCGTAGGCTTTGCGGTAGGCGCGCAGGGTGTATTTGCCGTCTTGCGACAGCAGATAGTCGGCGGCCAGATTGGTAGGTATGTAGCTGCTTTGGGTAGCGGTTGTTTGCGGTCCTTCCAGTTCAAAGTTGTTACCCACAGTTATCTTCAGCCGGTCGTTCAGCAGGCGTTTTGATGCTGCCAGCGTCAGGTCGGTGCGCTGGCGCAGGGCGCCGGAAGTATAGTCGTCGGTAGTGGCCAGATCTACAGACAGGTCTACGCCTTTTACCAGTTTGCCTGCTGCCTGATTGAGCTGCTCGCCTATAAATGCGCTGACGCTTTGCATTGCAGTAGATTTAAGACTACTGCCGGCGCCTGAGCTAAACGGATCGTCGGACACAAAACGATTGAGGATAAGCAAGGCAAACACCTGCTTGTTCAGTTCGGAGGTGTCGAGGCGTATCTGACTCAGCTTTGACTGTACAACATCTATTTGCGAAGTAGTAAGCGAAAAAGATTTGTTTTCTGGTAGCGCTACGTCGAATTTTAGCTTTGGCGACATGATTCCGCCGCTCATGTGCAGCGCCACGTTGAACGGTAGTCGCTGCTTGTAATACCGCAACTGTTCCAGATCGGTTACCTGTCGCTGCACCAGATCGTAGGGGGGCGCCGTAGTTTGGTATATGGCGGTTACATCCATATTGGCGCCATTTATGGGGTCGCCGGCAAAAGTGATGCTGCTGCCTTCTTTTATCAAAAACTTACGTTTTATCATATTGTAGCTTAGTTCGTAAGCGCCCTCCGTAAGCGCATACACCCCCGACAACGTTATGGTTCCGCCGGCGCTTACCGAGGCGTTGAGGTTGGCGGCGCCCTTTACGGTAAGGTAGTCGCCGCTGGCCTGATCGAGCAGTAGCGAGAATTTGGCGTTTTTATCAATGTTGATATTTACATTGTATCCGGCTCCGGTTTTTGTTTTGGTTTTAGCTACTGTGGGTCTTGTATTGCGGGCGGCGCGGGCAGCGGCGTTGCGCCGGGCGGTGTCTTTCTGGCTGATGAAGACTACGATGCCCTTACTGCTTTCTACCTGCGGCACACTCTCGGGATTGATGACGGTAACGTCTGTACCCTTTAGTATTTTCAGTTCGCCGTCTACCGACGGGTCTGTTGCAGGGCCGTTTACCCGCAGATCTGCCGAAAGGAAAAGATTGCCAAAAAATACCTTGTTATCTTCTGCAAGGCTATGCAGCGCCTGCCAGTTGTCGGCCTTAATGGTCAGATCCAGCGTGGGGTTGGTAAGCGATCTTATATCTACATCGCCATTAATGGCCGCCTTGTTGTTGGCATTGTCGTATAGCGAGAAATTGCGAAAGTTGATATGCTGCCCTGTAAATGTTATTTGTTCATTCGGCATCCTGAAGTCGGCATTGAGCTGGGTAACTGTTGTAGCCAAATTGTCGGTATGCAATTCGCCATTTAATACTGGCGCGACCGTTGTGCCTGTAATGTGCAGCTTGCCGCGCACATAGCCCGACGAACGGTTGATCTGTTGGCGGGCAATATGTTCAAAGCTTTTTAGCGCCAGTTGGGCCACATCCAGTTTCAGGTCGAAATCGTTGCCGTTTTTTTCTTTCAGAAAATAAGAGCCTGCCAGCGACACTTCATTGCTGCGCGCATATAGTTTCATATTGGCAGACAGTTCGTTTTCTTTCCGGTTGTTTACCTGTAGTTGCAGTTCGCCCAGCGTATCGCCGAGTATAGACAGCGAGCTGATCTGGAAGTCGCTGGTAACAATGGGCGACGGCGACAGCTGCTCCAGATGTACTATACCTTCCAGCAGGCCATCGGCAATAAGGGTGTCGTCCGCGCTAATGGCTTTAGTTATGTTAGATAGCTGAAAGCTGTTGATATCCAGTTTCACTGGCGCATTGATGCGCGGTTCTGTGCTGGCGGCCTTTATGTATTGCCCATCGCGGCTTATACCAAAGTTCTGAATGTAGAAGCCGCCGCCGGCCAGCACAATACGGTTGTTTTCTTTTACCTGCCAGGGTAGGTAGTTGAGGATAAGGCCTTGCTGTAGGTGCAGCGCTTGCGAGTCGCCGCTCTGCGACAGATCGGCGGCCAATGCAAACTGCTCGCGGCGTAGCGAATCGCTAAGCCGTATTTGTGCATTAAGCACATTTTTATCCAGTTTGCCGGTAATGCTGGCATACCAAATGGCCAGACTATTTTGCGTTGCTTTATCGGCTGTTACTGAATAGGTAAGCGCCGAGTCGGAACCCAATACGGTTACGGCTCCGTTGTTTACGGTAGTGGCGCCATAAACGAGGTAGGGTACGGCAACGTTTATCATTAGGCTATTTTGGCTAAGCTTAGCCGTAAGCGTCACCGTGTCGAATGAGGTGAGGCCGGGTAGCAGGCCGTGCAGTAGCGGGCGGTCCAGCACTATAGCGCGCATATCCAGGTTGTAGTCGGGCGGTACTTGCGCAGTGTTTTTTGCCAACCTTGCTTTTGCAATGCTATCGGTGCGCGGGGTGGTGTAATGCCGGTCTATATGCTCTTGCACCCTGTCGCCAATGCGCGATAGCGGTGTTTTGCCCGATAGCCGCATATGTGCAAAACCCAGATCGGCTATGATATCCTGATTGCCGGCTACGGGGTGCGACTTAATACTAATGTCGTCTAACCGATACGTGACGCTATCTAAAGCCACAACAGGATTCCACCATACCAGCTCGCCCCGAGGGTAGTCGGGACTAAGTTCGGAAAAGTTGATGTGCATGGCGCCAGACAGTTTTAGCGCGCTGCCGTACCAGTGGGTAGCATGCAGGTCGGCGCTATCCATTTTTACATCGGCTACCACAGCGGGGTATTGTCCGTTCAGGTCGGCGCGCCCCTTAACCTGTAGCTGCATGTTTTTGTCGTTCGATAGCAGATCTAATTCGGCGGTTTTATGGTTCAGACTGGCTATAAGTTTCACATCCCGGTATGTGTAGCCATTTATGCCAGCCTTACTGATATTGCCGCTTACTATTGTCCTCATTGTGTTTATATCAAATCCGGCTCCCGTCAGGCGTATATCGGCAGATACCATACCCAACAGCGAATCTTGTTTTAATATTCGGCCCAGATTCAGTTCGTCGGTTGCAATAGTCATTGCATAGGTTTCCAATCCTTTGCCTGCGCCCATATCCAGTTGGCCGGTTATACGCGCACGTCCATCGGTTGTAGCCAGTAGCAGGTCGGTATTCCATGCGTTGGTTGTCCCGCTTAGTTTGCCCATTACGCCCATCTTGTCGGGTAGCCGCACCGACGACAACAGCGTGTCGTCGACAAACAGGCCAATGTCCTGACGAGAAGTTACCGCCTTTGCAATACTGAAATCGTAGTTTAGTTTGTCGGGGTTGGGCAGCCCGCGCAGAGCGCCCGTGAGCGCAATATCTGTATTGCTCAGCCCTGATACATGAAATCGTTTTAGCGTGAGTGCATCGAGCGTACCATAGCACCTTGCATCTACTGCAAAAGCGGCTTTTTTTATTTTTTTTAAAATAGCCATGGTGTCGAGCATGGGCGCGAAAACAAGCACATCGGTCATGGCAATGGAGCTGTTTTGCAGATCAATATTTAGCTGCAAGCGCGCCAGACTATCGGTTATTTGCGCCAGCGACTTATAGTGCACTTCCAGATGGTCTTTTAGGGTAGTATTGGGCGTTTGTAGCAATAGATTGTCGAGCGTGGCGCCCTGGGGGTTGTAGTTGAATACCATTTTGAGCTCGTTCACCTTTATGCCGCTACGCTCCTGTACTGCGAGGTGGTTGAGCCTGCCCGAAACGGTGTCTTCGTTGTAGAACAACTTATCGAGGCTCAGCGATACATTTTTTAGGTCGAGGTGGCTATAATCTATACCCTTGGGTATGGGAGCATCGTTTGGGTTGTCGAGCCGGAAATTGATACCGGCAAGACGTACGGTCTGCCCGGTTATGCGCCATTTATCGCCGGCGGCTGCGATAGCCGTATCGCTTTGGGCGATGGGCGCCAAGGTGTCGTTGATGCCCAATCGTAATGTAGAATAGGCCGAATCTATAGACAGTCGCTGCACATCTACGCGGCTATCGGCCAGGCCAAACTCATTGAGTTGCAAGTTCAGCTTACCAAGTTGGAGTGTGTAAAGGAGTTGGCTAACGTCGTCGGCGAACCGGAAGTCGATGCGCTTAAGGTCTACATTGTCGGCTATAATACGCACATCAGTAGCGCCGGTGTCTACCGGTGTGGGCGGCAATACAGAAGCGCCTTTTGCAAAGCTGGACCGTAAGCCGTTTACGCTAAGGTCGCGTATATGAAACGAAAGATTATTGAGGTCTGTTTTTTTTAGCGACAGGCTCAAGTCTTCGAGGTCTGCGGCAAACCTTGCTCCGGCGGAGTAGTCGTCGTACCTGAAATGAATGTCGTTGAGCTTTATTTTGTTCAGGTCTATAACAAATTTGCTCGGGGTAGTATCTACTGCAGCCGGCGTTGTGGCTGGCGCGCCCGCAAAGGCGGCAATGATGTACGAGAAATTGAATGCCGTATCGGGTTTGTTTCTGTATATGTGGCTATGCACGCCAGAAAGCAGTATCTGCTGCACGCTCAGGTTGCTGTGCAGCAGTTTGTACATATCGAGGTCTATTGTTAGTTCGCGTACAGACAGCAGCGTGTCCCTAGTCTGATCAAGTATCAGCAGGTCGCGTAACACCGCATAATCGGGTACGCCATACCCCAGAAACCCTATGCGCACTTCAGTTTTTAGCTTGCCGCGCAAATAAGCCTCCGCGCGGCCGCGCACAAAATTCTGCCCCCACTTACTGTTCAGAAACAACAAAGCCCCGCCTACCAGCAACAAGATGCAGGCAATGACGTAAAGTAATATTTTCAGGGCTTTGCGCATGAAAGGCAGAGGGGGGCGCTCGATTGGCGTTTTTACATTAGAGCGCGTTTTATTAAAGGTACGCAATTTTACCTACGGCATTACCCATGGCTGCAGCGCATCGGCCAGTTTGCGGTCGTTGCCCAGACGGGGCACTTTGTTTTGTCCGCCAAGTTTGCCTATCGACTTCATGTACTCTATAAAGGTGTTTTTCTTCATAGTGCGTATCACCAGTGGGCGCAGTATTTTGCCAGCAATAAGGTCTTGGTAGTATATGTTTTTTTGAGCCAGATGGTTGTTTACCGCAAGGGCAAAAGCCGGCATATCGGCAGGCGGCGTTTCAAACTCTATAAACCATTCGTGATAAGGCAGGCCATCGGTTACCTGTATGGCGGGAGCTATAGTAAACTCGATGATGTGCGTATTGAATTCGCGCGAGGCATGCAAAATAGCATATTCCACTTCTTCGCCTATCACATGCTCGCCAAAAGCCGATATAAAGTGTTTTATGCGCCCTGTTACTACAAGGCGGTAGGGGTTAACGCTCACAAACCGCACGGTGTCGCCTATGCTATAGCCCCACAGGCCGGCATTGGTGGTAACGATAAGCGCATAATTTACGCCCAACTGCACCTCTCCCAGCGACAGGCGCGTGGGGTTGGGCAAACCTATTTCAGATGCCGGTACAAATTCGTAAAAAATGCCCGCATCTGTATTCAGCAATAATCCTTCCTGCCCGGGTAGGTCTTGAAATGCAAAGAAACCCTCCGATGCCGGAAATGTTTCTATCATATCTACCTTTCCGCCAAGGCTGTCTATCAGCTTGGCTTTGTAGGGCTCAAAGTTTACGCCGCCATGCACTATTACCTGTAGTTGCGGAAACAACTCTTTGATTTTTTTGCCTTCATTGCGTGCGCTCAGCCAGTCGAAATACATCTGCATCCACGGCGGTATTCCGCTTATCAGCGTCATGTTTTCGCCGCCGGTTTCTTTTACTATTTTGTCCAGTTTGTCTTCCCAGTCTTCTATACAGTTAGTCTCGTACGATGGCAGTTGGTTGCCGCGCAAATAGCGCGGTATGAAGTGGTTCACAATACCGCTCAGCCTTCCAGTGGGTATACCGCCTACCCGCTCCAGTTCGGGCGAGCCCGACAGAAATATCATTTTACCATCGGCAAAATCGGTATTGCCGGTTTCGGCCATGTAGCACAGTAGGGCATTGCGCGCCCCGTTTATGTGGTTCGATATACTGTCTTTGCTTATGGGTATGTATTTAACGCCGCTGGTCGTGCCCGATGTTTTGGCAAAATAGATGGGTTTGCCCTTCCACAGCACATTTTGCTCGCCGCTCTTTATTTTTTCTATATATGGTTTGAACTCCTCATAGTCGCGGAGCGGCACAGCTTTTTTGTAGTCTTCGTAAGTTTTAACCGACTCAAGACCATGATCTTTACCAAAAACCGTTTTGGCGCCCTGCTTTACCAGATGCTGCAACAGCGCCTGCTGGTCGGCAACGGCTGTAACCATACCTTTCTTCACTTTAGAGTGAATTATAGACGCATATGGCTTAGCCAAAAACGATTTTATCTTCATTTGTAGCCAAAGTTAGTATTAATTGTAAGTTTCTAAAATGGCCGAACTATTTTTTAACACTAAAGCAGTGGCAGCGCAGCCACGGTTCGGATAGCCTACGGGGCGCTGTGTACGGCATTTTATGCCATAGTTTTTGCAGGCAGGCTTTGCATACGCTACTTTGCAAACAGGTATCAGTGTTGCAAACTGCAAAAATCTTTACCTTGCAGGCAGTACAGCAATAGTAAAAAAGCTGATTAGCATATGCAATCATTAATCGTTTTCGCGTCGGGCGCTGGCAGCAATGCGCAGGCCATAATAGATTATTTTAAGAAAAACGGCAAAGCCAAAGTTGCCCTGATAGTGTGCAACAAGCCCAATGCCGGCGTACTGGAAATAGCCAAGCGCGAGATGATACCCTTTCTGCTTATCAATCGCCGAACGCTTGGCGAAACAATGCTGCTGGAGCAACTGAAAAGTTATGACCCATCGTTGATAATACTGGCGGGCTTTTTGCTGAAAATACCAGTCGGTCTGGTTCAGGAGTTTGCCGGTCGCATCATCAACATTCACCCCGCGCTACTGCCGGCATACGGCGGACAAGGTATGTATGGCCGTCATGTGCACGAAACAGTGATAATGGCAAAAGAGCGGGAGTCGGGTATAACGATACACTATGTAAACGAGCTATACGATGAAGGCGACACTATAGTGCAGGCGCACTGCAAAGTACTGGAAAACGACACCCCCGACACCCTTGCCGCCCGCATACACCAACTGGAGCATTTTTTTTATCCGCGAGCGGTGGAGTTTTTGCTGGGGTAGGGGTAGGAGGATGTAATTGCGGGAATTCAAAACTATTTACTCTTTATCGTGTATTAGGTAGTTAGTAAAACACGTTAAATTGCATTACGTCTTGCCTGCCCATACTGCAATGAGCACAAAGGAACAAACTTTGAGATCAGTGGCGAAGAAGCTGATGGTGCTAATTTAGACATCGAGCATATAAACAGCCAATCCACAGAATACGACCGTGCAGAGCAACCCATAATGATTAACCCCGAAACTACTAACCCCAATAACCAAATATATTTCGATAAGACAGGTGGCATTTTTTCGGATGATGATAGATTTGCGTATACAATACGTGTTTGTAAAATAAACAGGAACTACCTAAACGACAAACGAAAAAAAGTGTTGGATGACTTCAGAAAAGGATTGGAAGAAGAGCTAATCATGCATAGTAGTCTGGAACAGAAAAATGCAGCTATTGCTACGTTGACAAGGAAATTTTTGAGTGAGTGTAATGACCGAGATAACGAGTTTTTGGCGTTTCGAACTTACATCAAAGCCCATTGGTTGCGCGAAGTAATACAACACACAACAACATAACACCCAAAAGCAGGAACACATTCCCAAAATCGGTAACTTTACGTTTAAAATCGCCCATATGCATTTGTCGAACCTTGATAGCAATAAAACATACACCTATGCCGACTACTATACATGGGATTTTGCGCAACGGGTGGAACTGATAAACGGTAAAGTTTTTGAAATGAGTCCGGCGCCAAGTTCCTATCATCAAGAAATTTTGGGTGATATATATGCCCCCTTGAAACAGTTTCTTAATGGGAAATCTTGTAAAGTTTTCTTTGCGCCTTTTGATGTGCGGCTACCTAAGAAAACCGCCAACAAAGATATTTACACTGTGCTGCAACCCGATATTTGCGTGATTTGCGACCTTACCAAAGTAGATAAAAAAGGTTGTCTGGGCGCACCCGATGTAGTGGTGGAGGTATTAAGCCCCGGCAATAGCGCCAAAGAAATGAAGGATAAATATGCAGTATACGAAGAGGCCGGTGTGCTGGAATATTGGGTTGTGAGTCCGCAAAATCAATTGGTTTTCCAATACCGTTTGGTAAATGGTAAATTTATTGCAGAGCCTATCAAGGCTATTGGCGATGCCATAACCTCAGTTGTGCTTCCGGGCTTTACGTTGGAGTTGGC
>CAZLPE010000103.1:0-4949 GCA_964561325.1 uncultured Flavipsychrobacter sp. | reverse complement strand
ACGGCATACCCATAACGCATACCCAGCAACTGAAACTTGGTTGTATCGAAGGTGATAAATGGTAGCGCGTTGTGGCAAATGTTTATGTCGTTGCGCTTTTCGTCGGTTACTATATATTTTATCAGGCCGGTATTGCAGCCGGCGGTTAGCGCGCTGTAATTGTAGGTGGCAGGGCTGGCCGAGTATACCTGATTGGCTACGTCTTTGTTGGGAAGTAGGGCATAGGGCAAAAACAGATTATCTAGAAAGTTGCGCTCGGTGAAGAATATATGTTCGCCCGGCTGCAAATGCAGTTCTGAGGTAAAGTAATGTAGCAGCTGTTGTTCGGCAGCATATTCTTTAGCGTTGTTTTTTATGCTTTTCTCTATAAACACTGCCGTAAAAAAGCCCATGGTTTTTGAAGAAATAAGCACAATATAGGCAAAAAGAGCAAATGCACGATAAGTGACATTGAACTTAGCTATGCGAAACAATAGGGCATCTACAGTAGTATGGCGCAGCATATAGGGCGTTGCGGTATACACAAACAACAGACACTCTATAAGGTAGTTGTTGCTGCTGCCTATTTTTATACCCGTGGCCATGGCAAACAAAAACGACAATGCCGCTCCTGTCGCCAGTATGCGGTATGCCGCGTCGTGCAGCCGGCGGAAAGCCAGCCATACCAGTATGGCCGCCAGCGCATAGCAGGGTACCATGTCTATAAAAAACTGACTGGTAAACATATCGGTCAGGAAGCTGAGGTCTATGCCGTTTTTCAGGCCCAGGTAGGCGTTGAGGTACATACTGTGCCAGTCGCCATGGGTAAGACCCAGAGCTATAAGGTAGCCGAATATGGCCGTAGCCAGCGAAAACACCACCACTTGCACATATAGCCGATTGACGAAAAGCAGGCAGAAGCCTATAATGCCTATTACCAATATGCCGCTCTGCTTTACCATAAAGCATGCCGCCGCAAGTAGCGCTGCCAGTAGCAAATGCAGCAACTTACCGCCGCGGGTTATGTACCTGATGTAGCAATATATAGCGGCGGTAAACAGGAACAAATGCATACTGTCGCCGCGGGTGTAGTAGTGCGATGTGAGCATTATCAATACCGGCATGGCCAGTATGGCTGCTTGCCGGCGGCTGTAGCCCCAGGACGCTATCAGTGAGGCGCAAATACCGACTGTGAGCAGATTGAACAGCAGCGCCAGCGACCGGCATAGCTGGTAAACGCCCTGTACATCCAGTCCGCTAAGCCCTATCAGTTTGCCTGCGGCGGCTACGGTGTGGTAGTAGAGCGGGGTGTACTGCATTATGCCATAGGGGCTCGCTTCCGGGTTTTGGTATAGGGGCAGGCCCAGCAGCAAGCGCTGTATGCCATACACCACATTGGGTTCTATGCCGCCCAGATTGTTGTTGTAATAACTGATGAGCAAAACCCTCAACGCCAACGTTATCAGAAACAGTGCGGTGATGTATTTATACAGACTCGCCGGAAGCGTCTTCGTTGCTGATTTCATAAATAGCGGTTTTCGAATTGGGGTTTTGATTGTTCAGGTTCATGAGTAGCAGGCCGGTTACAAAAAAACCAATACACATAATAGCCAGATTGACCAACCCTATAAGCATGGTGCTGGTCCAGCCGGTGATGGCGGTGTGGGCTATAAATTTCTGGTACAGCACATTGCCTATCACCAGCGCCAGCACGCCCATTATAACTATAAACCCCTTAAAAAACAGCATGAGCAGGTCTTCGCCATACTCTACAAACGACTTGAAGGCGTGGTAGAACAGCTTTTTAAAACCCATTTTCGATTGTCCGCCTATGCGCTCTTCCCGGTCGGCTACTATATATTTTATATTGCCTTTTTGCTTAGACAGAAATGCTGCAAAATGGCTGAACGACGTGAAGATAGCGTTGTCGAGCACCTTGCGGTTGATGAGGCAGAAATTGCCAAAGTTCATTTGCTTGCCGGTAACCATCTTAAAGATGATTTTGTACAAACGGTAAAACATGCGAAACAGCAGCGACTCCTTGCGCTTGTTGCGCACTACATTTACAATATCTGCATCCAGATGGCGCAGCAAGTCGGGTATGGCGGCGGGCGAGTCTTCGCCATCGGAATCCATGACTACAAAATGCTGACTGTTGAGCGTACGGGCATAAAGAAACCCCTGAAATATAGCCGCCTGATGGCCTACGTTGAACCGCAGATTTACTATCCGCAACCGCATATTGCCGGCGCCAAAGCTGAATTTTTTGAGCTGTGCAAGGGTGTCGTCGGTAGAGCAATCGTTGACCACCACTACATTGAAGGTATAGGGCAGCGCGCCAAGCGACTGCTCAAGGCTTTCCAGAAACCGTATAGCAAAAACGCTTTCGTTGTAGCACGGCGTGACAATAGTAATGGAAAGCTGATTCATTGCGGCGGAAATTCGGCCTAAAATTAGTTTATAATGCGCTAATGTGTATGGGCGGGCGGTTGCGGCGCGTTAAAATAACCGTAAGTTGGCCCGGCTTGGGTTTTAGTAGTAGCAAAAGGGCGAAACGGGTGGCGAGGTTGTTGTAAAAACACGTTACTTTGCCGTTATGTCGCTCTATTTAGCATCTATCAATTCGGGCAGCAACGGTAACTGCTACTACGTAGGCGACGAGACCGATGCTGTGCTGATAGACGCAGGCCTGTCTTGCAGGGAAACCGAAAAGCGCATGGCGCGTATAGGGCTGAAAATGAGCTCGGTAAGGGCAGTATTTATATCGCACGAACATGGCGATCATATCAAGGGGCTGGAATCTATTTATGCTAAATATCCGGTTCCTATATACATTACCCCACCCACGCTGAGCAAGGGCCGGCTGCGGCTGCCGCTGGAGGCGCTGCGCACATTTACCCCAAACGATGCCATAGCCATAGGCGATATAAGAGTAACGCCCTTTGCAAAAATGCACGACGCTATAGATCCGCATAGCTTTGTGATAGAGCGCAACGGTGTGCGGGTAGGCGTAATAACAGATATAGGGGTAGCCTGCACCGAGGTGACGCGGCATTTTGCACAATGCCATGCCGCAGTGCTGGAGGCCAACTATGACGAGCAAATGCTGGAGAACGGCAGGTACCCTATACATCTGAAAAACCGTATTCGCGGCGGCCACGGCCATGTGTCTAATGCGCAAGCGCTCGATTTGTTTATGCGCAGCCGGCACCCCCATCTGTCGCACTTGCTGCTCGCGCACCTGTCGGCCGACAACAATAATGCCGAGCTGGCGCTACAAATGTTTAAGGCTGTAGCCGGCAAAACCACTGTAGCGGTAGCGTCGCGCTATCAGGAAAGCGCAGTATACCATATAACCGGCCCGGCAGCGCCGCCGCCGCCAAAAATAAAGCCTGCAAAACCAAGGGTAGTGCAGGCCACATTGTTCTGACGGGGCGCTTACGTTACTTCATCAGTATGTACGTATTTACATCGTTCAGCGTTATTTTTTTGTCAGATAGTATTATCAGTCGCTCCACCACATTGCGCAGCTCGCGTATATTTCCCGTCCAGTTGTAGCCTTGCAGCGCCGTTACGGCCTGCGGTTCTATTTCTTTCACGGGTTGCTTGTATTCTTCGCTTATGTTGGCCATAAAGTGATTAATGAGCGCGGGTATGTCTTCGCGGCGTGCATTGAGCGACGGCACCTGTATCAATATCACACTGAGGCGGTGGTAAAGGTCGAGCCTGAATTTTTTGGCTTCTACCTCGTCCATCAGGTTTTTGTTGGTGGCCGCTATTACGCGCACATCTACTTTTATGTCTTTTTCGCCGCCCACGCGGGTTATGCGGTTTTCTTGCAGCGCGCGCAGCATTTTGGCTTGCGCATCGTGGCTCATATCGCCTATTTCGTCCAAGAACAGCGTGCCGCCGTTGGCCATCTCAAACTTGCCCAGCCGCTGCTTTATGGCCGATGTAAACGACCCTTTTTCGTGGCCAAACAATTCGCTCTCTATCAGTTCAGAGGGTATAGCCGCGCAGTTTACCTCTATCATGGGGCCGGCGGCGCGGCTGCTTAGTTCGTGTATGCGGCGCGCCACCAGTTCTTTACCTACGCCGTTTTCGCCGGTTATCAGCACGCGGGCATCGGTGGGGGCCACCTTGGCTATGGTTTCCTGTATGCGCATTATAGCCGGGCTGTCGCCTATCATTTCGTTTCCGCGCGATATGCGCTTGCGCAGTTGCTTGGTTTCGGCTACCAGTTGCTTTTTGTCCATGGCATTGCGCAGGGTTATCAGCAGGCGGTTCAGGTCGGGCGGTTTAGATATGTAGTCGTAGGCGCCTTTTTTCACAGCCTCCACAGCGGTCTCTATATTGCCGTGCCCCGATATTACTATAAACGGTATGTCCGGCTTTTCGGCTTTGGCTATCTGCAATACCTCCAGGCCGTCCATTTTAGGCATTTTTATATCGCACAGTATGCAGTCGTAGTTGTTTTCTCTTATTTTCTTTACGCCTTCTGCGCCATCTACCGCCTCGTCTACAGTAAATCCTTCAAAAGAAAGTATTTCGCCGAGCGCTTTTCTAATCGCCCGTTCATCGTCTATTACTAATATTTGTTGCGCCATAGTGGGTAGTTTATTATTGCGCTGCAAATTAGGGTTTTTGAGGATATTGCGGTAGGTAGGCGTTGGGGAATGTTTGGGGGAAAACAGGGATAAACACAGCATACTGGTCCAAGCGTCTCGCTTGGTCCCCAACGATGCAAGCGTCCCGCTTGCTGTGTAAGCGTCGCAAGCGGGGCTTGCAAACTTTACGACCAAGCGGGGCTTGGACCAGTGGTCGACAGCTACGCTTGATGAAGTTTTTATCTTTGGCTATTTTTCTTTTGGATTATTTATGTGAAAAATCACAACTAACCCACTGGTCCAAGCGTCCCGCTTGGTCCCCAACGATGCAAGCGTCTCGCTTGCTGTGTAAGTGTCGCAAGC
>CAZLPE010000102.1:0-13784 GCA_964561325.1 uncultured Flavipsychrobacter sp. | reverse complement strand
CTGCTCCATACTCCGCCAGTTGTGCTCGCGCTCAATGTAGCGTTTGCGCTTTCGCATACGCCGCCGGTACCGGTAATGGTCGCAACAGCCGGGTTGGGATTGACTGTTATTGTTTTAGTCGCCGAAGCGGCGCCGCAACTGTTGCTCACCGCATAGCTGATAGTTACAACTCCGGTCGAAACTCCGGTTACTACACCGCCGGCGCTTATGGTTGCTACTCCCGTATTACTGCTACTCCATGTACCACCCGTTATGCTATTACTTAGGGTAATACTCGCAGTCTCGCATACACTGCCAGACCCTGTTATAGCGCCTGCATCAGGCGACGGAAGAACCCCCAAAGTCGCTGTCGCTATAGCAGTTCCACCACCGCAGGCGCTGGTAACAGTGTAGGTGATAGTTGCAGTTCCGGCGGCAACGCCCAATATATTTCCTACGGTATCTATGGTGGCTACAGCTGTATTACTACTGCTCCATGAGCCGCCGCCAGATGTTGTGGCCATCAGCGTAATTCCACCAGTACATATTGTTGATGCGCCAGATAGCGTGCCAGCATCTGGTAACCCATTTACAGTAATTGTTTTGGTGACTGTACAACCGCTACCTACGGAGTAACTAATTACGGTTGTTCCTGACGTTATACCTAATACAACGCCAGTTACCGCATCAATCGATGCAACAGCAGGCGCTGAGCTTACCCAAACGCCGCCAGGCGTTGCACAAGCCATCGAGATTGAATCGCCAGAACATACAGAGGATGCTCCAGCAATAGCGCCGGGCGAAGCCGTAACCCTGACTCTGACATTATAACCCGTACTTGTACAAACTCCATTCGAAACTTTTAGTACGCCATTGAAGGAACCGGGACCTGTAGACGGAACGGAAATCGAGATAGGAGACGACGGCAACCAAGTTCCATGGCCCATCATTCTGACCTGAGCATTACTGTAATCGGAGATATAAATATCACCTGCCCTATTTATTTTTACGCCTGTTGGGTAATTAAGATTGGCCGCCAACGCTAATCCACCATTGCCGCTAAAACCGGCTATACCCACTCCTGCTATAGTATTGATAATGCCGTTTGTATCTATTTTACGCACTACATTATTCGACGACTCCGACAGATAAATTGCTCCTGCGCTATCTATAGTCATACCGTAACAGTAATTTATGGATGCAGCTGTTGCCGGACCGCCATCGCCAGAATATCCAACTGAATTGGTGCCTGCAATTGTAGAGATGTAACCAGATGGCGTTATTTTTCGCACTACCCAGTTACTGTACTCAACAACAATCAGATTACCGTTTTTATCTATAGCCATTCCCCAAGGATTGTACATCCTCGCGGCCGTAGCAGGGCCTCCATCACCAGAATATCCTGCTGAGCGGTTGCCTGCATATGTTGAAATTATGCCCGACGTATTTACCTTTCTCACCACTTGGTTTCCGTAGTCTGAAATGTATAAATTACCCACTGTATCTATTGCAATACCTGCAGGATAATAAAGCGATGCAGCAGTTGCCGGCCCGCCATTACCTGAAAATCCCACTACTCCGTTTCCAGCAACAGTGGTAATAATACCTGCGGGCGAAACTTTCCGGACAACGCTATTGTAGATGTCTGCAATAAACAGATTCCCATATTTATCTACCACTGTTTTTATTGGGTGGTAAAAGCCGGCATTGGTAGCGGGACCGCCGTCGCCAGAATAGCTGATACCACCATTTCCGGCATATCTTGATATAATACCCGCACTGTTGACCTTCCTTATTGCCTGATTGTAATAATCAGCAATAAACATATTGTTATTGGTATCCAACGATACATCTATAGGCGCATACATTCGCGCCGCTGTTGCCGGGCCGCCATCGCCAGTATTACCAAAAACATACGTACCTGCTACTGTGCGAATAATTCCAGCCGGTTCTATATTCTCGAAACCGCGAGCCTGTGCAGTATCGCTCCATGTTAAACTATATGTATTCGGCGTTCCCGTTGTTCCACTGTAGTTCAGTTGAGCGGCAGTTGAGCCAACGCAAACTACCGGCGTTGCACCCAGCGAAATAGTAGGTAAATTATTAACTCTGACTGTTGTGGTAATTATTGTTCGGGTGCCACAGGTTACAGAAATAAAATAGCTAATAATTGCTGTACCAGCGCTCAAGCCGGTTACTACCCCTGTAGTTCCAATAGTAGCCACTGCGCTATTACTGCTACTCCACGTCCCTCCAAGAGCCCCATTTGTATACCGCGTAGTAGATCCCACACAAATATTATTATTACCCAGTATTGGCAAATTGAGCGGATTAACGGCAAAATTGACCGTGACATAACAACCCGAACTGTGAATATAGTAGATAGTAGCATAACCGCCAGACACTCCAAATACAGCTCCGGTACTACCAACTGTAGCTATGGCAGGATGACCGCTGTACCATGTACCGCCTGGCGTTGTATCGCTCAGGAAAGTTGTAGCGCCCTCGCAAACGCTTGGCGTGCCGATGATTGCCGATGGCGAAGGATTGATGGTCACGGTTACCATGCTCGCGCACCCTGTGCCCAGCGTATAACTAATATTCGCCAATCCGGGCGTAACTCCGGTTGTAGAACCATTAAGCGAACCAACAGACGCGACTGTCGGATGCTCGCTTGTCCAGATGCCTCCGGCAGTATTACACCTAAGTAGCGAATTGAAAGAAGTACAAATACGCGCTGTGCCAGTTATAGGCGCCGGCCGTGGATTAACCGTTAAGGTAGCAGTAACCGTGGAACCTAAATAGGTATAAGAAATAATTGTGGTACCGGAAGCTATACCTGCAACCAAGCCGGATATTGATCCAATAGTTGCTATACCCGGATTACTACTTAGCCACGATCCGCCGGTAGTGGCATCGGTTAACGACGCAAGGGCAGACACACATACAGAAGTTGGTCCTGAAATTGGCGCAATTCCGCCAACGGTTATTGTTTTAGTAGCTACCGCAGTTCCGCAAGCATTGATTACAGTGTAGGATATTACTGTACTACCTGTTGAGACGCCGCTTACAACGCCTGAAAGACTGATTGTAGCAATAGCAGGATTACTACTACTCCAACTACCACCGGCAATACTATTAGATAAAGCCAAAGTAGCGCCGATGTAAGTTGATGAAGCGCCAGAAATAATGCCGGCATTGGGTAGGCTGGAAGTTGCATTGTATAGTTTTGATATTTCGCAGCGTGAGAGCGCCCTCCTCCAAATACCAATATCATCAAGAGAGCCGGCAAACCAGTTGTCAGAAAAGCCGGTATTGAATTCTTTTCCGAATAACAAGCTCTGAATAGAATTATACAATGTGTAGGATATTGTATCCGACGCCATTAAGGTATCATTCCTGTATATATTTTCTACACTGCCATTGTAAGTTACGACTATATGTTGCCAAACGCCTGTAGTGAGGGTATCGTTGCTGAACAGGACATTGTTTACAGAGCCGCCATCATTGACAGCAAGCGTATAATTATAGGCTGCAGGATGGGCGGTAGTTCCTGCATCGAGCGCACGTACAACATAGCCAGTATTTCCTGCGCTCCTTGGCTTGCTGATCATTCCCAAACCAGCGCTGTAGTCATTTATCTTTACCCAAAATGAAATAGTGAAAGAATTAGACAAATCAATAGAATTGTTGTCGGGTATTTCAATGTAGCTGCTCGTTCCATTAAAGCTGTAAGCGCAATTTGCGTTGCCAAACCTGTCGGCAGTTAGCGTTGCTGAATGAATAGCGCCATTATTTCTATACTGTCCACTATCATTCGCATTTCCGGTAAAAGACCACCAGCCGCCAAGCGAGGTAGAATCTACATATGCCGGAAGCTGAGCATTACTAACAAGCGATAAACAAGCACAGTAAATAAATAGAAGAATTTTCTTCATAAAAATGAGCTTTGTTCCATTCCGTTGTATCCACGAAAAGGAGTAAAAAATAAATACCAGACTTTGAGTAAGAGGATTTATGGATAGGAAAGGCCCATAAGAGAGCTTAAATATAAGTAAGAAAACCGAAACGCAACAATGTTTTTTAATGATTTCTTAATTTCGAATTTACCAACTGGTGACAAATCCTGTGTTGCTAAGCATTGCAACATAATATCAAACAAATAATCACAAGTCAAAAAACAACATAATTAGGCGTACGGAGCGCAACGAAACAATTAAAAGCTTTATGAAAATGAGTGATTTACAACACACTTTCAGGGTTCACTCCCAATCTTCAAAATAAAAAACTATTTTCGCACTATGAAAAAAACATTGCTCATAACAGGTGGGGCGGGATTCATAGGCTCTCACGTAGTAAGGCTATTTGTAAAGAAATATCCTGATTATAAGATTGTAAATCTCGATGCGCTCACCTACGCCGGCAATCTCGAAAACCTGAAAGACATAGAAAACGAACCAAACTATACTTTCGTTAAGGCAGATATCACCAATGCCGACGAAATACTAAGCATTTTTCAGTCCGACAATTTCGACGGCGTAATACATTTGGCTGCAGAAAGCCATGTAGACAGGTCGATTACCGATCCAAATGCTTTTATCAAAACAAACGTAATGGGCACTGCAAATCTGCTTAATGCTGCCCGCGAAACGTGGAAAGGTAATTTTGAAGGCAAGCGTTTTTACCATGTGTCTACCGACGAAGTTTATGGCTCGCTTGGTGATGAGGGATTTTTTCTGGAAACCACTCCGTACGATCCACAATCGCCTTATTCAGCGTCTAAAGCTGCTTCAGACCATTTGGTGCGCGCTTATGGGAACACCTACGGTCTTCCATTTGTAATAACCAATTGCTCTAATAATTACGGACCTAATCACTTTCCAGAAAAGCTGATACCATTGTTTATCAATAATATTCGCAACAAAAAGCCGTTGCCGGTTTATGGCGATGGCAAATACACTCGAGACTGGCTGTATGTGGTAGATCACGCGCGCGCTATCGACATGGTTTTCCATGATGGTCGTAATGGCGAGACATATAATGTTGGCGGGTTTAACGAATGGCAAAACATTGCGTTGGTGAAACTGCTTTGCAAAGAAATGGACGAAAAGCTGGGCAATTTGCCAGGTGAATCAGAAAAACTTATTACATACATAAAAGACCGTCCGGGTCACGACCGCCGCTACGCTATTGATGCCAACAAACTGAACAAAGAGTTGGGTTGGTACCCATCTGTAACGTTTGAAGAAGGTCTGAGCAAAACTATTGACTGGTATCTGGCAAACGAAGAATGGCTGAACCATGTAACATCGGGCGACTACCAAAACTATTACCAAAAACAATACTCAAACAATCAGTAATATGAAAGGTATTATTCTTGCCGGCGGCAGCGGAACCCGCTTGTATCCACTCACTATAGCAGTGAGCAAGCAACTCATGCCGGTATACGACAAGCCAATGGTTTATTATCCGTTGTCTACGCTCATGCTTGCCGGTATCCGCGAAATTTTGATTATCACTACCCCCGAAGACCAGGCAGGATTTAAAAAATTACTTGGCGACGGTAGTCAGTTAGGTTGCCGTTTCGAATATGTAATCCAACCAAAACCAGAGGGACTGGCGCAAGCTTTTATTTTGGGCGCCGACTTTATTGGTAAAGATCCGGCTGCATTAGTATTAGGCGACAATATTTTTTACGGCTCCGGCATGGGCACCTTGTTGAAAAACAATGTTAACCCAGATGGCGCTGTTGTATTTGCTTACCAGGTGCATGACCCCGAGCGCTATGGCGTTGTGGAATTCGATAAGAACTTCAAGGCGTTGAGCATTGAGGAAAAACCAACACAGCCTAAGTCGAACTATGCTGTACCTGGTCTATACTTCTACGACAATGATGTAGTAGCAATTGCCAAAGCAATAAAACCATCGCATCGCGGCGAATTAGAAATTACTGATGTTAATAAGGTGTATCTGGAGAAGGGCAAACTGGAAGTGGGCGTCCTTGATCGCGGTACAGCCTGGTTGGATACCGGTACGTTCGATTCGCTTATAGAAGCTGGTGAGTTTATTGAAGTAATTGAAAAACGTCAGGGCCTTAAAATAGGATGCATAGAAGAAATTGCCTATAGAAATGGTTGGATAGATGATGAACAAATGAATAAACTTGCCTCTATCTATTTCAAAAGCGGTTATGGCGTATATCTTAAAAAACTGATTGGAACGATTTAGTGTTCTATCTTATTTTTCGCAAAAAACCTCGAATGTGCAACAAAACGCATTCGAGGTTTTTATTTTATTACTTGGTCTCTATTCTACTTAGCTTAATTCTTCCAGATACTTCACAAGTACATCCTGCCCCAAACCAGTAATTTTAGAAATTTGGCTCAACGACATACCCTCCGAAAGACAATTTCTGGCGATCTCTAATTTACCAGCTAACAAACCTTCCTGTTTTCCCTTTTCTAAGCCTTCAAGTTTTCCCGACAAAAAATGGGTACTCATATCGCTCGAGTAGTCGCGCCATGCCTCTACTTCTCTGTCGTATTCGGCCATTGCGGCTTTGTCCATCTTCAACATCTCAATTTCTTCCTTGGCAGCCAATAGACCTTTGGCTTTTGTGCCTGCCACAACCTGCTCCGTTTTCAGAAAATTAACCCATTCATCAAGGGTGTTCTTAGCTACAGTGTCGAAATTATTGACTTTTATGATATAAAATTCAGGATAAACTTTATCTATCCACTCTGCCTTAAAAACAATTTTTTCATGGTTGGTTAATGTTAGAATGTCGTTTTTGTACATTCCCACATAATTGGTCGAGCCACGGTATATATAATCCTCTCCATGGCCAAAATCGAAATAAACGATATTCACTGAAATTACTTTTTTCACCTGCGAATAGTCCATTCCTTTACCCAAATTATCGACAATCAATTTTGAAACGCCGAACAAGATGCGCAATAGGTAATCGTGGCGATAGCTGTTTTGCACTTCAATGATCACCAACTCTCCATTGGCATTTTTAACCAACAGGTCAACTCTGGTTAGCTTGTTACCCGCATCCTGCATATTGCTTTCGCTCTCCAGAATCTCTTGTATGCGTATATCCTCTTTGAGCAGCTCGCTCAAAAAACCTTCCAATATCACAAAATTGGCTTTATTGCGCAATAACCGTTTTATAGCCCAATCGAAGCGAATATGTGTAGCTGCCATTTTTATTTTTTTGCCATACAAAGATAAGCAATCGGTCATCGTAGGCCTTAGCTAATCTTATTTGCATCAATATTGAATTTACGCCTTGCCTTTGCCTGATATTCGGTACTTTTACCCCCGACTACAATGCCGGGTTATCGCCTGTAGTAATACAGGAGGAAAGTCCGGACAGCAAAGAGCAGCGCACTACCTAACGGGTAGGAGCCTCGGAAACGGGGCTACAGACAGTGCCACAGAAAATAACCGCCGCACTACGTGAGGCAAGGGTGAAAATGTAGTGTAAGAGACTACAGTATGCATTGGTAACAATGCATAGGGGTAAACCTTGCGTGCTGAAATGCCAAATAAGCAGACGCTTGACGGCGGCTCGCCGGATGTTTGTGGGTTGGCAGCGAGAGGCGTCCGTGCGAACGGCGTCCCAGATAAATGATAACCGCTCCGGCTTGCCAGAGTACAGAATCCGGCTTACAGGCATTGTAGTTTTTTTATACCATAGCTTCCTGCAGACTTTCAGCCAGTTCCTGTGTGAAGGCCATAATGTGGTTGAGCTCTACATGATCCATCACCACAATTTTGTACCAGTTGGGCATACCGTGGTGCGTGTCTGGCACTAAACCATATTTATCAGCCAGATCCGGATTAATATATTCTGCCCGCATGGTCACAATATTCATTTTTGGATGCCGATAGTAAGGCACAGCCATTTTATCCAGTTCGGCGCAACAACAATCTGTGCGATATATGAGTTTATTAATTTTCTCCAACCAGCCATAAGGTCCGTATGTATGCATTATCATCCATACGGCAATAGCATTAGCTCCGCTGCGACTTCCGCATAAGGTTATGTCCATGCCATTTACATAGCTCGCTTCTTTGGTAAAAACATACTGCATTTGGTTTTTACGCGCCAAAAATATGCCGGTTCCATAGGGCGCCTGAAGCATCTTGTGCGCATCGAGCGTAACTGATGAAATATAAGGATTACTAAAGTTGAACAAGTTATCGGGATGACTGATAGGATAAACGAAACCGCCAAATGCAGCGTCGATGTGTATCCTGAAGCGTACATCATTTCTGTTGAGCGCGTCTACATACACCATTGGATCGTCTACGCTACCAAACATGGTAGTACCCATATTGGCAATCACAATAAAATATTTGACGCCCTGACGTTTTGCTGATTTTATTAATTGATCGAGTTGCGCCTCGTCCAATTCTTTACTTTCATCATAGGTAGCTGCCGAATAGCTGCGAAGGCAGAGCAGATTAGCGCCTTTTACCACAGAATAATGGGTGTCGGCAGAACTTATCAGCGCAATTTCATGTAGCTGAGCGCCATATTGCTGCATAAACATATTGCGATACATCCACATTGCCTGCAGATTCGCCTCCGTGCCGCCTGCAGCTATATATCCGTCGCAACTCAATGGCGCTGCTTTAAACATATCTACGCTAATCAACTCAATTACTTGCTGCTCCAACTTTTGGGTGCCTGCAAAAAACAATTCAGAATCGCCCAATGTATGACAACCAATGTGATTGGGATTCTGAATATAAGTGCGCAACAAAGGTGAATCTTTCAGAAAAGATGCCTGATCATAAAATACGTTTGGGTCGAGGTGCGATGCCGGTATACCCAAAGATACTTTTTGCTTATAATCAATATTTTCAGCGAGCGCCAATGTAATTATTTCATCCTGCTCTCTGTGCGATAGTTTGGTCCAATATTTCATAAAAATCCTTCACTTTGATTATTGAGGAATATACATATTAATCAACGCCTCGTATTGCGCATTCAACTGACTATTAAAGGATTCCAGATATTGTTCTGTTTCCCTTTTCAGTTCGGGCGCCAACGCCTTGTAATATTCTATTCCCTTCAGCAAATTTGTCCTGAATGTAGATAGATACTTGTTTTGTTTGGCGCTAACTCCTTCTATTCCTTTGCCTATCATCTTCTTAAGGTAGTCGATATAAAGTTCAGCTTCATTTACAAACATATTTGGTCGCGGTAACGAATTGAGCAGATTGATGCGACCATAAATATGATCTACCATTTCCTGTAATGAAAACACACCAGAGAAATAAGCAAGATTCGGTCCGGGACATATAGTCACCGCATCCAGTTTATGATCAATTTTTAATCCATCTTTTAGTAATACCGCCGCGCTGAGGCCTTCGCAAAGGCAGTCTTTTTCGGTCACGGCATTTATCTGCGCTGTTTGTTCGTACTCCGGTAGATTCAGTTCTTTGATCTGTTTTATTTTCAGATCCTGGTATTGTCGAGATGCCGTGCAAATGGCTTGATCCGTAAATTCAGTGTCGGTAGCCAAGAACTTCTTATAACATGGACTGCCCGGACGACCTTTATCTAGCCGAGCCATCCGCTGTTGTTCAGATGTACTTTTCCTGAAATTATTGAATGGAACGCCTAATGGCGAAGCGCTGCTCAGGTAGTAATCTTCTTTTTGTGCAACTGATAATTGATAAAGCGTATTATTATCTACATTGGTTACTTCCGGAACCAACAAAAAAGGGCTACCCCACCCTGTTCCGTCGAGCTCGTAATACTCGCGCAAGAACGCATCTTCGCGAGCAGTACCTATACCGCCCTGCGCCGTTATTTTCAACTCTGGCGCTACTGTAAACAGATGCATACCTTTTGCGGCGAGCGCAGCATTACACAAAGGCAGTAATTCATCAACAAGCGCTGCGCGTTTATGTTTAAACTCCTCAAGTATAGGTCCAAGTAGCAGACCATCGGTAGCAAAAGCATGTCCGCCACAGTTAAGGCCAGACTCTACCCTATACTCCGATACCCAAACACCTTTTTTAGCCATTATTTTACCCTGAATCAACGCAGATCTATAATCACTCACTTTCAGGATGATGCGTTTTTTAAGCTTACCGGTTGCATCAGGAAAAAAATCGGGAAACTGTTCAATATAGCTATACAAACGGGGATTGTAACCCGCCGATAAAACGACAGACGACTCGAGATTGCTGAGTGCAAATCCTCGCAAAGCAGACAACGCATCCGAATATTCCACCGGCAGTGGAGTTCCGGTGTCGTCGGCGCCAAGATTATCAACTTTTGCCATTATGTTCACGTCTATCTGCCCGGGCGTCATGCTGCTTTTCAGCTTTTTTTCCAGCGCTGCGCGCTCTTCGCCAGCAGGCATATCCAGCATTTTATAATATACAACAGATAGCTCCGAATTATCGGGTAACAACCTAAAATATTGATCTAATTGGCTGTCTGTACCGAAGTTCATCTGGCGCTGCTCCTCCATTTGTTTATCTACTATTTGTAGCAGCAAATTCAGGTAAGCTGTTATACGCTTAGCTCTGAAGTCGTGTTCTTTTGTAGTAATAGCCACATAGGGCAAACCGTGTTGTTTACTATGAAAAGCACGCATCTGCTCTACAAGTCCATCTTCAATAATCGACGCAACCGATGAAATGCCAAAACGAGCTACTTTGGCGGGTGTGTCAATAGAATAACTCAAACCAAGTACAGGAATATGAAATGTGTGCATTTTAAAAATTAAGGTAATAAATCTGCTATTTTGAGTAACAAATTCAAAGTTGAAGCGAAAATTCAGCAAAAACTATGAGTTTCGTCATAATTGCCGGTTTTAACATCTCGGTACCTTTTTTCGTAAAATGCAATAAACAAGAGCGGCGACAAAATTGCCGCCGCTATCAACCACTATTCACATCATTTGCCTCAACGCTTACTCACATCATTTTCACTATTTTTCCGTACTTAGTTTACAGATATTTCCAGGGTAGCTGGTTCTGGTTGTTCTTTCTTAGGCAACGTCACATAGAGAATACCATCAGCATATTTTGCCGATATTTTACCGCTGTCCACTTTCTCGTTTAATGTGAATGCCCTTTTAAACGATTTGCTGCGATACTCTGTTCTCAGCCATTTGCCTTCGGGCTGCTCCTCTTTCTTTTCTTCTACTTTGTCGAAAGAAAGCGTCAGCAGGTTTCTTTCCAGATTAATCTTGAAATCTTCTTTTTTCAATCCCGGGGCTACCACATGCAATTCGTAGCTTTTTTCGGTTTCCTGTATGTTTACAGGTACTGAAAATGTTACTGCTTCATCTGCAAGATGGCTAAGACCACTCTGCATTACATCTTCAAAAAATCCACCAAGGGTACGGGGCGCAAGGCCAAATCTTCTGTTGTACATAGCTATTAGTTTTTAGTTTTTAAAATTGTTTGATTTGCAAAGAATATTACAAACCAAATGCCAATGCATAAATTCAGTCATTATGGCTGATTTAGAAAATAAAATACGCCATATTGTCACTTTTATATTTACTAAAGGCTTTAACCCAGACAAAAATGGCATAAAAAGGCATATTTAGCACACGATTGAGTGGGAGACGGGCGGTCATGGAGTGTATTATGCCCAAAATATATTTACTTTGCTCTGATTAATAACAGCAATTTCAAATCTCTGTAAATGAAAGCGATTACGCTCTGCACTTCTTTATTAATGATGAATATAATGGCACAAGCCCAACACAAAACTGACTTCTCGGGCAACTATCCTCAAACTAAAAAAGTAGTACAAACCGATGAGTACTTTGGCAAAAAAGTAAACGACCCCTATCGCTGGCTGGAGGACGACCGAAGCGAAGAAACTAAAAGCTGGGTAACCGAACAGAATAAAGTAACCGGCGCCTACCTTGCGCAAATACCATTCAGAGAAGCTATAAAAAAACGCCTCACAGAATTATGGAATTACACCAAATACTCAGCTCCATTTAAAGAAGGCGACTATACTTACTTCTACAAAAACGATGGGTTGCAAAACCAAAGCATACTTTACCGCCAGCGCGGAAACGCAGAACCAGAAGTATTCTTAGACCCAAATAAATTCTCTGCCGACGGCACCACGTCGCTGCAAGGCATCGATTTTACTAAAGATGGCTCGCTTGCCGCGTTTCAAATAAGCGAAGGCGGCAGCGACTGGCGTAAGGTGATAGTAATAGACACCAAGACAGGCCAGAAAGTGGACGATACGCTAAGGGATGTAAAATTCAGCGGCACATCGTGGCGGGGCAATGAGGGCTTTTACTATAGCAGCTACGACAAACCCAAAGGCTCCGAACTATCTGAACAGACACAGATTCACAAACTGTACTTTCACCGTATAGGCGCGCCGCAAAACGAAGATCAATTGGTGTTTGGCGGCAGCGAAACTCCGCGCAGATACATAGGCGGCAGCGTGTCGGAAGACGAAAAATACCTGATTATTACTGCCGCAAACGCTACTTATGGCAACGAATTGTATATACAAGATTTGAGCAAACCAAGCGCGCCAATTGTGCCTATAGTTACCGGCTTTGATAATGAACAAAATATAGTGTATACCCAAAATGGCAAGCTATATATTGAAACTAATCAGGGTGCGCCAAACCGCAAACTCGTGGTAACGGATGCTGCCAACCCCACCAAAGAAAACTGGAAAGACCTGATTCCTGAAACAAAATTCCCGCTTAATATTTCGACATGCGGCGGCAAATTCTTTGCACAATACCTGGAAGATGCAGTATCAAAGGTGTATCAGTACGGCATAGATGGTAAAAAAGAAAAAGCCATAGCGCTGCCCGGTCTGGGAACTGCGGGAGGATTTGGCGGAAAAACAAAAGAAACCGAAACCTATTTCACCTATGCATCCTATGTGTATCCATCTACAATTTTTAAGTACGATATAAAAACTGGCGCTTCGGAAATATATAAGGCTTCGGGCGTAAAATTTGACCCTAAGCAATACGAAAGCAAGCAAGTGTTTTACACTTCAAAAGACGGCACAAAAGTGCCTATGATACTCACCTACAAAAAAGGTATAACGATGAACGGTAAGAACCCTGTGTTGCTTTATGGCTACGGCGGGTTCAACATCAGCCTCACACCATCATTTAGCGTCAGCAATCTGGTGTTTATGGAAAACGGCGGCATATATGCGGTTGCCAACCTACGCGGCGGCGGCGAATATGGCGACAAATGGCATAATGCAGGTATAAAAATGCAGAAGCAAAATGTGTTTAACGATTTTATAGCAGCAGCGGAGTACCTGATAAAAGAAAAATATACTTCTAAAGACTATTTAGCTATTTCTGGCGGATCGAACGGAGGATTACTTGTAGGCGCTTGCCTAACGCAACGCCCCGATTTGTTTAAAGTGTGCTTCCCTGCTGTGGGCGTGCTTGATATGCTGCGCTACAATCAGTTTACCGCAGGCGCCGGTTGGGCATACGACTATGGCACTGCGCAAGACAGTAAAGAAATGCTGGACTACCTGCTGGGCTACAGCCCTGTGCACAACACCCGCAAAACCTGCTACCCCGCTACGCTGGTTACCACCGGCGACCACGATGACCGCGTAGTGCCAGCTCATTCTTTTAAGTTTGCAGCCGCCCTGCAAGAAGCGCAGACCTGCAAAAACCCTACACTAATACGCATAGAAACTAAAGCCGGACACGGCGCCGGTAAACCAACCGATATGATAATAGCTGAACAAGCCGACAAATGGGCCTTCTTGCTGTGGAATATGGGTGTAGATTTTAAACACA
>CAZLPE010000101.1:6751-13790 GCA_964561325.1 uncultured Flavipsychrobacter sp. | reverse complement strand
AAGTTATTTTTTATACAAATACACTCCGTGGTGTCGGATTTTGTGTGTTAGGTATTCCCACATTCGCAGGTCTGAAGACCTGCCTCCATGCCGTTCTTAGTTTGAAGACCAAAAACATCGGGTTTTATGTTACGCAACTCAGATTAGAACTTTCTAAAAAGTTCTAATCTTGGCAATACAGGGGTGCAATGCGCCATACCTTAAGCTGCATATAGAATTTAATAAAATGCATTTTCTACACAAATACACTTCGTGGTAACGGATTTTGTGCATTGGGTATTCCCACATTTGCAGGTCTGAAGACCCGCCTCCATGCCGTTCTTAGTTTGAAGACTAAAAACATCGGTGATGTTATGTTACGTATAACCAAGATTTGACAACTTTCTAAAAAGTTGTCAAATCTGAGTTACGGAGGTGCAATGCGCCATATCCTAAGCAATATATAATATTTTAAGTAAAGTTATTTTTTATACAATTACATTTCGTGGTGTCGGATTTTGTGTGTTAGGTATCTCCTGTATAAATCCCACATTCGCAGGTCTGAAGACCTGCCTCCATGCCGTTCTTAGTCTGAAGACTAAAAACAGCAGAGGGGCAACTCCTATAGGTTTGAATGTGCTATTGGTAACTACAAGTACATCAAGCGAAAAACAAGAGCCTCCTGATACCAGCCGCCTACTCGCCCACAGTATAGTATACGCAGGTAGTTACAAAATCGCGGAAGTAGGGTATCCAGCTTAGCGGCCCCCACTGGTTGCGGGGTTGCAGCCCGAATTTGTATTTGTATATCGGGTTTATCAGATAGTGTTGTTTGTTGAGTATCCGTAGCTTGTTTTCCTTCACTATCTTTTCAAAATACTCTATGGTTATCTGCGTATCCTTTATTTCCATCAGCTCTTTGATGATTACCGGATGCTCGCCGGCCATCTTCAGGATGCCTCTGTACATAAAGCGCGGCAATATGTGGTAGTAGGGCAACTTGCTTACCCACTTGGTGCGGCATATTTGCTGGTGGCCGCCAAAGGGCATATACCACGGCGGGAAACCAAAAAAGATCTGTCCGCCGGGCTTCAAAAACAGTTTTAGATAGGCTATAAACTTGGCTTGCTCCGGCACATGCTCTATAACGTCTTTTAGAATTATTACGTCGAAAAAGTTTTTAAACCTTTTCAAAAACGAATCTTCGTATATGTTTTGGAGTATAAACGTTACTTTACCCTCAGCTACTTCTTTTTCCAGAAAATGGTTGGCAAGGTCTATGCGCTCGGGGGCGAGGTCTACGCCCACACAGTAGCAGCCGCGCTCTATAAATGGCAGCAGTACGCCGCCCTCGGCGGTGCCTACCTCAAACACAGTAGTACCCTTGGTAATAGGCTTAGTTTTTTCAATAAACGGCAGTACATAAGACTTTGAGTTGTCTACCTGCTGGTCGAACCTGACCTTATCGTCTAAGTGCTGCTTTAATGCCAAGGGTTGCTAATTTAAGACTGGCAAATTTAGTTTTTTTATTTTGTCAAAGCGCCCTTATTCAGTTCGGCAAGTACAGATAGTTGTTTACGTATGCTTTCGTGGTGTATTTTTTCGTACACATCTATTATAAAGTCTTTGGGCATCTGGTGCATGGCTGCTCTTTCGCTGCGGGTCTCTACTATTTCGCGCCAGCGGGCTGGCTGGTAGGCGGTCATATTGCACACGCTTTTCACTGCCGCCATTTTTTCGCTCAGTTCCATGCGGCGGGCTATAAGGTCTATTATTTCTGCATCCAGACTGTCCATTACCTGTCGCAGATATTCCAGTTGCAGCTGGCTGCTCATGTCGGTGGTAAACTCGTTGCGCACCGTTAGCTGCGCCAGTATTGTTTGCAGCGTGTCGGGCGTTATCTGCTGTGCGGCGTCGCTCCATGCTTCATCCGGGCGCGGGTGCGTTTCTATCATCAGCCCGTCAAAGCGCATATCCAGCGCTTTTTGCGCTACCTCGGCTATACGGTTGCGGGCGCCGGTTATGTGGCTTGGGTCGCATATCATGGCCAGCTCGGGTCGGCGGCGTTTCAGCTCTATGGCTATAGGCCAGTTGGGCTGGTTGCGGTATCCTGCCGCGCTGCTGTAGCCCGAAAAACCACGGTGGATGGCGGCCACCTGTTCTATGCCGGCTTGCTCCAGCCGCTCTATGGCGCCGTGCCAAAGATTTACATCGGGGTTTACCGGGTTTTTTACCATCACCGGCGCCTTCACGCCCCGTAGCGCATCGGCCAGCCGCTGCACCTGAAACGGATTTACGGTAGTGCGGGCGCCCAGCCACAGCACATCTATATCGTGTTTCAGGGCCAGCTCTATGTGTTCGGGTTCGGCCACCTCTACGGTTACGGGCAGTCCATAAGTCTTTTTCGCTTCCTGCAGCCAAGCCAGCGCCTCGGGGCCATTGCCCTCAAACGAGCCCGGCCTTGTGCGCGGTTTCCATACGCCCGCCCTGAAAAGCTGCACATTCATTTTGGCCAGCGCCGCCGCCGTATCCAGTGTTTGCTCGCGCGTTTCGGCGCTACACGGACCTGCTATAACAAAAGGCTTCGCTGTTTTGAAATACGACATACTACAAAGGTAATAGCTGTGTAGCGCAAACGAACTATGCTGCCATTGAATTTGGCAATAGTGATTGCCGGAGTAAAAATCGGCAGCCTCCCTTTACAGAACTTGATACCGCCGTAACAATGCATTGTAGCTACAAACACTTGCTGTAGCCAATGCGCCAAACCCCAAAAACAAGGGGCAGCCTTTTTGAGACAGCCCCCTTGAATAAAAATACAATAAACTCATTATCCTATTTAAGCTTTTCTACTTTGCCCGTATAAGCGCCATTTGCGGTGGCTACCGATATAAAGTACAAACCAGCATTGAGCCCCGACACATCCAAAGTAGTTGCGGCGCCTGCCTGAAGCTTGCCTGTATAGGCTATGCGGCCGGTAATGTCTGTAATGGCAACTGTGCCTGTAGCGCCGTTGGCGGTTACCGTCAGCGTGTTGTGGGTTGGGTTAGGGTACATAGTTATACCTGCCGCTGCGCCCACCTGAGCTATACCTGTAGTGTTTACCACCGTAATATCGTAAGTGGTGTCGGCGCTGCAACCTGCTGCGTTGGTTATGGTATAGGTAATGGTAACCACGCCCGAACCTGTGCCGGTAACAATACCCGACGATGAACCAACAGTGGCTATAGACGTGTTGCCGCTCGTCCATACGCCGCCCGGCGATGTAGGATCGGTAAGGGTGATGGTAGCGCCCGAATCGACAGTAGTAGCTCCGGTTATAGGTCCTACTACCGGCAGAGAGTCGACCATAATGTTGAGGGTAACGAAGCAACCTGCTGAAGTGGCATAAATAATATTGAGCGGACCGGGGCGGAAACCTGCTGTAAACGAACCGCTAACAGAATCGATAACGCCAAACATAGCCGGACGATTGATACGCCACTGACCGCCTGCGGTAGTATCTGTATACACGGCTGTAGCGCCCTCGCACACATTCAGCGGGCCGCTTATGGCGCCTATAGTATTGGGCACAACCACTATTGGCAGGCTGGCGGTAGACGAGCCGCATCCGTTTGTAGTAATATAGTAAATAGTGTCGGCGCCTACATTGAGGGCTGTAACCCTGCCGGGTGGAGTACCCATAGTAGCTACAGTGGTATCGCTGCTTACCCACAAACCGCCCGGACCGGGAGGCACCCCGATAACGCGCAACATGGTAGATACGCCCACACAAAGCGAGGTAGGGCCTGTAATAGTTCCATTGGCAGGAAAGCTGTCTACAACCATTGTTTTAGACATAGCCAGCGGAACGCCTGCCGATGTAGTGAGCACGCAACGCACCCTATCGCCGCGCACCAGCGCCGTGGTAAAACCAAAGCTATCAACGCCGGCATTAGCGCCGTTCAGTTGCCACTGGTAGTGTGGGTCGCTGTCGGCTATAGGGGTGGCAATGAAATGAATAGTAGCGCCGCCGAGACAAACGGTATCGCCCATGCTGGAAGTGATGCTGATACCCGCTACCGAGTCGCCAACGCGCCTTACCACATTGTTGCCGGTGGCGCTTATGTATACATTGTGTGCGGCGTCTATCGCCAGGCCGGTGGGGCCGCTAAAGCGCGCCATTGTGGCCAGTCCGCCATCGCCGCTATAGCCCGCTGCGCCGGTTCCGGCAAAAGCGGAAACTACGTTGGCGGTATTTACCATACGCACCGTATTGCCCGAGTCGGAAATAAATACGTTGCCTGCAGCATCGGTTTTCACATCGCTTGGGCTGGCAAAAGCAGCCGCAGTAGCCGGTCCGCCGTCGCCGCTATGACCCAGCGCGCCGCTGCCGGCAAAGGTGGCCATGGAGCCGGTAGCGCTAATGCGGCGCACACGATTGTTCCAGGCATCTGCCACATAAATATTGCCTGCGGCATCTATGGTCAAACCCAGCGGGCGGGCAAGTTGCGCCGCTGTGGCAGCGCCGCCGTCGCCGCTATAGCCGGGGGTATTATTGCCTGCAATAGTGCTGATAATACCTGCCGACACCTTACGAACAACAAAATTTCTTGTATCCGACACGTATATGTTGCCAGTGGCATCTACAGCCACGCCGCTGGGGTTGCGCAGTTGCGCCGCGGTTGCTGGTCCGCCGTCGCCGGCATATCCTGCAGTGTTGTTGCCCGCCACCGTGCTTATCACACCTGCTGCGCTCACCATCCGCACCACATTATTGCGGCTGTCGGCTATATATACATTGCCTGCAGCGTCTACCGTTACCGCCGTTGGGTTGCGCAGTTGCGCCGCCGTGGCCGGACCGCCATCGCCGGCATAACCTGCCGTGCCCATGCCCGCAAATGTTCTGATAATATGCGCGCCGTCTATTACCCGCACCACATTGTTGCGGCTATCGGCCACGTATACATTGCCGGTGGGTCCTACGGCTATACCGGCCGGGCCGGCCATACGCGCCAGCGTAGCCAGACTATCGTTTCCACTATACCCTGCAGTATTGGCAATACCCGCGTATGTGTATATGTTTTGCGCTTGCAAACGAGGGATAGCGCTCACCCCTATAAGGCCTAAAGCTATGGATAGCAATGACTTTCTCATACTTGTTTTTTAAATTTACTCAAAGTTAAGTTTTAGACGACATCATTGCTAAATTCCTGCGAGCGAAATATTTTTTAACATTTTTGCATGGCGTTGTGGCCGAGCGTGTTGCGCAGACGCTTGTTTTATGTCGAGATTTTGAGTTTACTATTGGCAATATCCGTCATCACTACCCGGTACAAAAACGGCGAGATAAGGCTGAGCGCAAACCAGCGTATTACTATTCTCCCGGCAAGTTTTCCGTAGTAATAATACATATAGTACCTTTGCCGCCTCTATGACAAACAAAGTAAGAGTAAGATTTGCGCCCAGCCCTACCGGCGGCTTGCACCTTGGCGGCGTGCGCACTGCCCTGTTTAATTATCTGTTTGCCCGCGCCAATGGCGGCGATTTTGTGCTTCGTGTAGAAGACACCGACCAAAGCAGATTTGTAGAGGGAGCAGAACAATACATTATGCGGTGTCTGGAGTGGTGCGGACTGTCGCCGGATGAGAGCCCGGAGATAGGCGGCCCATTTGTGCCCTACCGCCAGAGCGAACGCAAAGAACGCTACAAACAATATGCCCTTCAGCTTGTGGCCGACGGACATGCCTATTATGCATTCGACACGCCCGAAGATCTGGAACGTATGCGCCGGGATTTTAAAAAAGACGAACACTCGGTGGCTCAATACGACCACAACACCCGCATGCACATGCGCAACTCGCTGTCGCTTACAGAAGCCGAAACGGCGCAGCTGCTGGCCGATGGCGCACGCTATGTGATACGCATAAAAATGCCCGCCAACGAAACCATACACCTGACAGATATGATACGCGGCGAGGTAACCTTTGACAGTAACCTTACCGACGACAAAGTACTGCTGAAAGCCGACGGTATGCCTACCTACCACCTGGCCGTGGTAGTAGACGATTACCAGATGCAGATAAGCCATGCTTTCAGAGGCGAGGAATGGCTGCCCAGCGCGCCGGTGCATATATTGCTGTGGAAGTATCTGGGTTGGGCCGACAAAATGCCCAAATGGGCGCACCTGCCGCTGATACTAAAACCCGATGGCAATGGCAAGCTAAGCAAGCGCGATGGCGAACGACTGGGCTTCCCAGTTTTTGCGATGAACTGGACCGACCCAAAAACGGACGAAACAGCTAAAGGTTTCCGCGAAATGGGCTTCCTGCCGCAGGCTTTTGTAAACCTGCTTGCAGTGCTGGGCTGGAACGATGGCACTGGTAAAGAACTGTTTTCGCTCACCGAGCTGGTAGAAAAATTCTCTATAGAGCGCGTGCACAAAGGCGGCGCCAAGTTCGACTTTGAAAAAGCCAAATGGTATAACCACCAGTACATACAACATACAGACAATACAGCGCTGGCCGATATGGCGATGCCCTACATAAAGGAGCATCTGGAAGCGCTGCAACATACAGAATTGCCCGAGCTATCTTATGTGGCCCATGTAGCCGGCCTGATAAAAGACCGCTGCACACTGCTGCCCGACTTCTGGGCGCAGGGTCATTTCTTTTTTGCCACCCCCGCTATAACAGAAGAGGCAGCAATAAAAGACAAATGGAATGAACAAAAAAATCAGTTCTTCACCGCCTGGATGGCTGAACTGGAAACCATACCCGTATGGGATCAGGTGGCGCTGGAAGCCAGCTTTAACGAGCAGCTACCCAACCATGGCCTGAAAAAAGGCGATGTGATGCTGCCCCTGCGCATAATGCTGGTAGGCGGTAAGTACGGACCGGGCGTGTTTATCATTGCCGAAATGATAGGTCGCGAAGAAACCATAAAACGCATTAAAAATATAGTGGCATAAATTGTCGCCAACAACTGAATTTGAACCAAGGGCTATCATGTGTAAAAGTATGGTAGCCCTTGGTTGTTTATTCAATATCCGTGAAATCTGCGCAATCTTAAAAAATCTGTG
>CAZLPE010000101.1:0-6651 GCA_964561325.1 uncultured Flavipsychrobacter sp. | reverse complement strand
TAAAAAATCTGTGATTCAGACTGTGTTCCGCACCCCATTTAAACCCACATCACCCAACAACAACACTTCCTGTTCCAGACATTTTTTGTGGCGGTGCAGCAGCGCTATCAGGGCGTGCAGGGCAGGCTCGGTAATGGGGTTGTTGTTCAGGGTTTGGGCGTCGTAGAGGCGGCGGTTGCCGTAGGCGGCCAGCAGCGCCTCTATGTGGGGCGGTATAAAGAAGGCGGCGCGGTCGGCAAGGTGTTTTTTGTACTCTTGCAGGTATATGTTTATGCCGGCAAAATCGTAGTCGCCCATGTGCAGGTAGCTGTTGGGTAGGGCGGTTAGCCACTCCATAAGGTCTTTGCCTTGCTGCTGAGGGTAGCGGCTTACAAACAGCGGAATAATACCGGGCAACAGGTAGCTAAGCAGATGAGCTTGCGCAAAACACTCCGCATTTTCTACGCCCACCACCACCACATCGGGGTGCGGCACAAACGTAGTATAGTCGGCAATAAAATGAAACAAGCCCGGTGTGGGTATCAGTTCAAAATCAGCGCCGCGCAGGTTGCAGGGCACAGGTAGGTAGCTATGCGCCACAAAGCCCCTCCATACGCGCGCAGGTCGCAGCTTGGTTTGGCCGCTTACCGCCGCCATATCGGCGCGGGTGGCGGTTTCGGCAGTCAGGGTTTGTATATAGGCCGCCAGGTCTGGTATGCCGTAGCGGTTGTATAGCCACAGGTTCAGGGCGTCGGTATTGGTAATATACAGTACGCTTTTGGTGCGGCCCGAAAGGTGGCTGGCAATAATACCTTCTTCTATCAGCTCGCCTGCTATAGGGTGGCGCAGCGCGCTGGCAGGCAGGCGCCCGCCCCGGGCAAGCAGCAATAGCTTTTCGGCTATACCCGGGGCAAGCATCATACCTCAGCGCCCTTTCTTATCAGGCGTTTTACGGTGGTTACATTTTTGTTGTCTTTAGACAGCAGGTAGGTATACCGGTAGTCGGTAGCGTTGTAAGACGTAGGCGAACTGTTGATAAGCAATATATTGCGATCGTTGGCAAACTTCAGTATACCCTTTACATTGTTGGGGTGCAGCTTGCCTATCTCGTCCATCATACAGTGCAGCCTGAAGTCTTTAAAGCGTTTGCTGGCGCTGTCTTTAAACACATTGAGCAGCATAATGTTTATCATGGCCTTCACCAGTATATCCGTACCCTCCGATCCTACATTGGTCAGTTTCTCTACCCAACCGCTATCGTTTTCGTTTTCTACTATCCGGAACTGCAGCTCGAACGAGTCGGGCAGGCTTATTTCTTTTTCCTTACGGGCATTTATTTCTTTAGCAAACTCCTTGAGCAGCGATACCGCCTTTTTGTTTTGCCCCTCATTGTCGCCAGACGAAAACAGGTTTACGGCTCCAAGGCTCAGACTGTGTTTGTCGTTAAACTGTTTTATCTCTTTGAGCAGCGCCACAATATTGTTCTGGCTTTCAGACAGTTGCAGGCGAATGCTTTTGATAACGCCGGCAAAGTTGCGCTCTTCAAAATCGCGGTTTATCTCGGTGATCACTTTTTGTATTTCGCCGCCCTTCGATGTCAGTTCGGTTGTTTCCTTACCTATCTGGCGGATGAGGGTTGCAAAACGCTCGTTGATGCGCTTCTCGTACTGCACAATTTTGTCTTCCTCCAAAAATTCGTAGAGCATCTCTGCAAACTCCAGAAAATCGCTGCGCTCAGAGAGGTTGGTCTTAAATCCGAAAATGTTTTGCGGCGAGAAGTTGCCCAAAAACTTATTTATTGCCGACTGCATATCGTTGTAGCGCTCCAGCAGGGTATATATTTTACCGTTCAGGGCATCTATCAGCGATTTCAGGGCCCCAGCTCCGGCTTCTACCTCGGCGCGCTGATCGGCAAACTCAGCTATCTGCTTGTAGTTGTCGGTTTGTTTAAAACTCTCGAAGTTGGCTATTCCCTCGCTCAGGGCATTAATTTTTGCCGTCAGGTCGGCCACCATACCGGCGAGCAGGTCTATTTCCTGTTGCAGTTTTTGTTTTTGCAGGTTATATTTTTCCTGTTCGTTGTCCAGTTGGTTTTCTTTAAGGCGCTTTTCGGTCTTAAAGCTATCCATCAGGTCTATCAGTTCGCGTTTGTCTTTGCGGTATTCGGCCACAAGGTCGCGGTTGGCTTCTATAAAGTCGAGCTCGCGTTGCAGTGCGTTCAGTTCGCGTTCTATATCGGCCAGTCGGGTCACGTCGGCGCCTTCGCTTTGCAGGTCGGTGGTTTGGCGTTGTTTTATCTCGGCTATGCGCGCCTGCGTGTCGGCCAGCTTATTGGCCAGTTCGTTATCCAGCTCGCCTATCAGGGTTTTTATTCTGTTGTCTTCCGCCTTTATTTTTTTGTTTTGTTCTTTTTCTTTGGCGTCCAGTTGTTTTTGCACGGCTGCTTCTATAGCGCTCAGGTTTTGCTCTTCGCTTATCAGCGCTTCGCTGCCCTGCTCTATTTCGCGCACTATTTGCTGTATAAGCGCTTCTTTTTCCTCATCGCCCTTTCTTATCAGGTCGGCAAGGCGCACCTCATTTACCGGTAGCTGACCCTTACATTTCTGCAGCTCGTACTCCATTTGGCGGCGTGCAGTGTTCAGGTCTTTTATCTTGCTCTGGTACTTGGCTTTCAGTTTGTCGGCCTCGTCGTTTTTCTGGTCGGTTAGGGCAGTTATGTTTACCCTGTTAGCATCTGTTTTTTTCTCCAGCGCTTGTTTTTCCAGTGTGTAGTCGGCCACCGTCTTCACGGTTTTGCCTATCTCGTTGAGGTCTATTTTTATACCAAACAAGGTATCGGGCGCGGCGCCTTCCGCCAGTTCTGGCATAAGGCCTGTATGAAACAGTATGCGGTCTTCATCTATTACCTTACCTACGGTTTGCTCCCAACCCGGCGCATTAGCGCTCAGCCAGCCGTATAGCGAATCTTTGTCGTGTTGCAGCTTTGCGTCTATCTCTGCAATCGCGGCTATGTGCTGCTTATTGTCGTCGCGCAGCTTTTCTATTTTGCGCTCGTAGGTAGCCGTAGTTTTTTCCAGATCCAGCTCCCACTGTTTTTGCAGCGTTTCGGTCTGTTTCTTATAGTCGGCAATATCTATGTTGGCATTCTTCACTTTTTCGTGCAGCAGCGCTATTTCGGCGCGTATGGCGTCGGTTTCCTGCTCGTAGTAGCGTTGCAGTTGTGCGCGCTGTTTTTTCAGGCGCAGGTCGTGCAGATTATCCTTTTTTTGCGCTATGCTGTTTCGGGCCACCTCGGTAGCGGCCTCGTTTTGTTTTCTTATGTCTGTGTACGCGTGGCTGTATTGCTGTATCACGTCGGCTTTAAAAGCCAGAAAATCCTCGCGCAATTTATTTTTTCTACCCAGGGTAGCGTTTTCAAAAGCCGTATATGCGTTTTCCTGCTGTTGCGCCAGCGCATCGTATCGGCTGTTTATTTCGGCAAACCGCGCATTGAGCAGTTCACGTTCTTTTTGCAGTCGTTCGCGCTCTGTGTCGGCCACTTCTTTTTTTGCTACGCGCTGCATAATGCCCGTTATGTTCATGCGCTCGTAGTCGTCGGCCTTTATTTTTGCGCGCTTCAGGTCGTTGTCCAGTATATTTATCTGTTTCTGCACATCGTCGCGGCGCACCTGAAATTTGCCTTTCAGGTCGTCGTATTTTTCCTGCGCCGACTGCAGTTGTTTTTGCTTCAGCTCGCAGCTTTTCTCCAGCGACGGCAGCTCGGCAGTGGCCGCTTCCAGGGCCGTAAACAGTTGCGCGGCGGTTTCCTGCTTCTCCCTGTTTACCGACTGTATAGCGGCATGTATACGCGCTATGTTCTCGGCCATTTTACGCACCGGTATCTCGCCCGATTTATTGGTCTCTGTCCATTTATTGATATCGGCCAGCTGCGAGTCGAAATCGCGGAGGTGTAGCGCAAACTTATCCAGCTCTATCTTCACATCTTCTTCTGTGAGCGACATGATAATGGTTTGCTTAATAAACTCTGCGTCGAGCTTAGAGTTTAGAAACACATTTTGTATGGTGCGGGGTATGTTTTGGTACTGACGGCTTTCTATGAGGGCATATTTACGAAACTCGCGATCCAGCCCCAGATTGTTGCCATACAGTATGTCGCGGTATTCCTCGTAGCGGTCTACCTTCTTGGTATAGTTGGTTTTTTTGCCAAAGCTATCGCGTATGCCGTCCCAGGTTTTCACCTTACCATCGGCCGATATGTAGTGCTCCTGATTGAAAGGGCCGTTTACAAACCGGAAGCACACCCTGCCCTGCGCCTTGAACGCCATAATGCAGTATGGCCCCGAAGCGCGCATGACCTCGTATACAAGGTAAGAGTTGCCGAAGGGGAAGTAATATTCGTCGAATGTTTTTTTGCCTTTTTCTATACCGAGCTTTAGTTTATCAGCATTATAGAAAAACAGGATGGCGCGCAGCAAAGTGCTCTTGCCCACCCCCTGTGTGCCTATAAAATGCACGTTGCCATCGAGGGCTACTTCGGCATATTTTACATTGGCGCTGTTTATAAAAAAAACTCTATTCAGGTATCTCATTTTGTACAGATTCTGGGATATTTATGGAAAGAATCAATCGCTCCAGATAGTGAAACGACGCAAGGGTTTTGTAGCTGTTGGTTATTTCGTTTTCCAGCTCTATGAAGTTGTCTTTCTTGAGCATGTCGAGGGCTTTTTCCAGTATCTCGGCATGTTTTTCTTTGCCTGCGGCATACTTTTTTAGTCCTTCCAGCTTGTTTTTCAGGTCTACGTCTACCGACATTTTCACCAAAATATCTGATGGGGTAAAGCGGTAGCCGGCGCCAAACGAATGATCGAAGGTTTTGAGAAAATCGAGGATGTCTATCCACTTAAAAGCGGCCTCCAGCTTACGCTCCAGGTCGGTTTTGTTTTCGAGGCGGGTAAACATAAAATATTCGTCGCCGCGCTCGAGCAGGAGGTTGATAGACTTGAAATAATCGTAGAGATCGTCGAAATTTTCGTCAACTATGATGTATAGCTTACGGATACTGTCTTTACAACTGTTGGAGCAAATGAACTGCCCCTTGCTGAGCAGTTCAAAAATGTCGGATGTATGTTTAGGAACGGGCATTTAATTGTTATTTTGGGTAAACCATAGCAAATTCAACATCATCTCTGGTGTTGTAAACATCTGTAATTGTAAACAGGGTATCGAACTGCGATAGCATCTGGCAATAGATGGTGATACACTCATCGAAACTAACTTCTTTGCCGAAATCGTAACCGCAAATAAAGTCGAACAGGTTGGCGCTGCCGGCAAGGAAGCTGTTTTTTACTTCGTCGAGGTTTATCTGTATTTCTTCTTCTATGCGGGTTTCCAGGTACTCGTCTGATATGGAGCCGGCAAGCGGTTGCGTGGTTTTTACGCTTGTTTTTATGCGCTTGGCCACCTTTCTTATCACCTCTACAGCATCGTTATCGGTCTGCAACTGATCGAGCGAGATATTGAGCGGATAAACAGGATTGGGCTCAAAAATCACCGCTTTATTGTCGGCCAGCAGCTCGCGTATATTGGTTTTGCTGCGCAGCTCAAACTGGTCTTTCAGGTATTTTATCTGCCGTAGTTTTTCTATTATGCCGCTTTGGTGTTTTATGCGGTTGAGGTATTCTATTATTTGTTTCTGAACATCTATTAGGTTGTGGCGGCACTCGTTGAGCTGCAGCTTCAGGTGCACAATAATAGTGGTCAGTTCTTCGTCTGCTGCGCTCTTAAAAAACACCAGCTCTTCCTCGCCCGACACCAGATGGTCTGTTTGGTTGATGAGGGCGTATATGGCGTAGCGTTTCTCGTCGAGGTGTTCGAGCTTGGTTTTCTTTATCTTGTAGTTGGGCTCGTTTTTAAAGGTATTGTCTATGTTGCGGTTCAGGTCTACCACATTGCGCATGGCTATAACGCCTATTTTGCGCAGCGCCAGTTTCACCTGCCGCAGGTAGCCATACTTGCGGGTTTCGTTGTTTTCCTGCAGGTGATAAACAATATTTTGTTTTATGTTTTTGATGTGCTCGTTGATGTACGACACATTAATCTCTTCGTTTACCTCCATTACCTGCTCAAAAAACTGGAGGAAGAGATCATCGAGCTCGAGGTTGTTACCGTTTCTGCGGATAACGGAATAATCTATGAGCGCATTTATTTTATCGGCGTCAAAATCAACCAACTCCAGCGCATAGTCGTAATTGAAGGAAAGTATTTTCCTTTTTTCGAACATTTCGCTAAGCAGTTTTTGTTCCCTGCTAAGGGTAGCCAATAATTGCTGAATGGAGGAGAAAGTCTTCATAAAATAAGGCGCAAATATAAGCTAATACCCATCGCGGTAAAGGGAAAGGTAGCAGAAGGGGCATTTAATATTAATAGTGGGGAAGAAATGTGCGTATCTTCTTGAAATCAAATTAATATGAGCGGAGTAGTTGTTAATTTGAGGGAAATGGTATATTTGCGTTCTGTACCGGAAAGGGGAATTAGCTCATCTGGTAGAGCGTCCCGAATGGTCGGGAAGGTAATTGGTGGAAATACAAGACTTTACAATGGGGAATTAGCTCATCTGGTAGAGCGTTTGCATGGCATGCAAAAGGTAACCGGTTCGACTCCGGTATTCTCCAC
>CAZLPE010000100.1:2959-13829 GCA_964561325.1 uncultured Flavipsychrobacter sp. | reverse complement strand
TCTATTACTACTTTGTAGGGTGCGTCTTTGGTCGATATAGTCAACTTGGTTTCACCTTGTTTCAGTTTGTAGCGGTTCAGCTGCATCATGGCGGTCGAGTTTTTGTAGATACCCACCTCCACATAGTTTTCAGATGGCAAATCGGTTTCTTTACCGGCGCTATCGGCTACTATTTTCTTAGCGTTCAGCGTTATGGCCACAGTATAGCCGCTGTCGGTTTTGGTGGCTTTAGCATCCTCTACTTTATTATCGTACAGTATTATTTTATCAAAGGCATCGGTAATAAAGTACTGCAGCGAGTCGGGGGTAGACTGGCGAATGCACCTTACCAGATCCATAGTGGTTGGGTATGGATTCGATTTCAGCCCGTAGGTGGACATAAACCGCCGCATTGCGCTATTCAGGCTGTCTTCGCCTATATACTTGCCTATAGCATGCATGAGTATGCCACCTTTTTGGTAGAGTATGTATCCCTGCCCGGGATCGGCAAGAGCCAACGGCTTTTCTTTTTCCGATTCTGCCGACCGCTTATTGAGGTAATCATCCATTTCTATGTGCAAAAACTTGCGCATGCGCTCCTCGCCATACTCTTTTTCCAGTACCATTATAGCCCCATACTGCGCCAACGATTCCGACAGCATATTAGAACCTTCTACGTTTGCACCCACTACCTGGTGCGCAAACCACTGGTGGGCCACCTCGTGCGCCACCACATAAAAAGGATAGTCTACATTGTCTTTGGCGCTATCGTCTACATCGGCAATAAAGCCTATTGCCTCAGAAAAAGGTATGGTATTGGGAAACGACTGCGCAAAAGCGGCATAGCGCGGAAACTCCAGTATACGCACCTGCTTATGCTGGTAGGGCGAAAAGTTTGCGGTATAATACCCCAGCGCCTTCTTCATACCATTGAACATGCGCTCCAGATTATACTCATGACCCTTGGTATAGTATATCTCCAGGTTCACATTGTTCCACATCATTTTCTTTACGGTATAACGCGCCGACAGGAACGAATAGAAATTCAGTATTTTATTGTCCATCTTGTAGTGAAAATACCGTCTGCCACCTTCGTTCCATTCGCGCTGCAGGTAGCCGGGGGCTACGGCTATCTGGTCGGGCACGGTGCTTACCACTGCTTCAAAGGTTACATAGTCGGCATCGTGCACAAACACATTGCGGGTATAGGCCGTTGTGTCGGTAATAGCATTTGCGGTAGCGCGGTAGCCAAGTCCATATTCCTTACGGTCGTTATTATCGGCTATTTCTAAATCGGGGTTGTAGCCTATGGAGGGCATAAACACCTGATTGTTGATAAAGGTGCCATTATAGATAGGCGCGCCAAGACCATTGAAATTATTCTCGAAACCCTGCGCAACTATATCTACCCCAAACTGCAAGCCCACGGTATCGCCCGGTTGTAGCGGCTGCGCCAGCCTGTATATACGGTAGGCATAAACCGAATCGTTGCTCACCAGCGCTGCCTGCGATGAGAACGACATTTTGTTGATATGCACGCCCGCATCCAGATATACAAACACCGAATCTATAGGATGCATAGTTTTGTTTTGCAGGCAGTATGCGCCGCTGGCGTGCAGCGCCCGCGTATACGGATATAAATCCAGCTGCACACGCACATCGGTAATTTTAGGCTGCGGCGCATTTTTATACCTACTGTATTTGCGCTCGAAACTGGCTTGTAGTTCCTTTTGCTGTTTCTCGGTTTTAAAGTCGTTAAGCACGTTAGTATTGTAGTATATAAACGAACCGCACACTATAAACACGAGCGTACAAACTGTAAGTACCCGCCACGATGGCATATTCACCCGTTCGCGGGCGTTTTTAAAACGCAACTTCAGTCGGTCTTCGCTACCCCTTGCCCACCACAAGCAGCTAAGCGCTGCCAGAGCTACAGCAAACGAGCCCCAATATACCTTGTAAACAAAATAGGGAAATACCGCATGGCCAAAACCATTCATATCGCTGTACTGAATACCGGGGCTGGATGCAAACACAAACAGATTTTGCTTAAACACGGTAGGCGCAAACAATCTGTTCCAGATATAAAACAACGCCACAATAAAATACCCCAAAAACTTATTGCTCACCAGTGTCTGCACAAAAAACGCCAATATAGCCAGCAACCAGTAGTTGATAAGTACTACCCCGAACAGGTATTGCACATAAAGAGCTATCTCGAAGTTGGCATAACCTTTAAACAACTGCACTATAATACCACATACCATTATAAGGCACAGCAGCAACGTTTGCATAAACAGCAACCCGGTGAGCTTGCTGGTGTAATACACCCAGTTGGGCACTGGCAGGGCATCCAGTATGTTGCTCATGCGGTTGTCGCGGGCGCGCCACACCAGCTCGCCGCTGAACATAATGGTAATAGCCACCAAAAACAACTGAAACGTACCGCCAAAAGTCTCTATTACCTTGTAAGTAACCGGAAAGGTAGTAGTATCGTATATCTTGCCAATCTGAAACGATACAGCAAAGAGCAACAACATACCAAACAACAGAATTATCTTGAAGTATATATTGCGTAGTATGGTCTGACATTCGTTGACCGCAAGCGCCCAAAGACTACGCAGATAGCTGCCGCCGCCAAACAACTGTGTTACCTGCGGCAACTTTGCCCTGCTAAAAAAAGAAGGAACAATAGCCGCGCTAACGCGCTCCATTATCTTGGGCTTGCGAATGAACAAGCGGCGGGGGCTGGCTGTAAACGAAAAATAATTGTACCCTACCGCCCATACTATAGCCGCCACACTTAGCCATATAATACGGTTTACCAGAAACAACCCCGACAATGGTATGTTTAAGTGGTTTTTCTGGTCTACGCTCCAGTACTTACTCAATAACCCTTTAGCGGAATCGCCAAAAGGGTCGGCCAGCGCCGCAATAGTTTCTTTCTCTAACGAGCCGAGAAACGATTCTGATATACCGGTAACAACTATAAATATGATCAACGATAGCCAGATAATAAAAATGTCGCGCGCTATTAGGCTTACGGCAAAAAATATAGACCCAAACAGCAATGCATTGGGTATAATAGATTGCCAATAGGTATTGATGTAGGGCATAAGCATAAAACCCTCTATGCGGGCGGCATTGACCCATGGCGATGCATAACCGGCCATTAGCCCGAATGCAGGCGCAGTAAGCAACAGCAACGACACAAACAACGCCCCTGCAAACCGACCAAACAGATAGTCGAACTTTGAGACCGGGGTGGTAAATATCATGGTGTAGGCGTTGGTCTTAAAGTCGTTGAGCACGGCATTGCCCACCATAGCCACTATTATAATAAGCCCGATAAGGTTATTAATACCTGCAAAGAAAGTATCAATAAGCAATGGCGAATTGACAAATACCTTTTCGCCGCCAAACATAAACTTTACGCCAGTAAGCACACCGCCAGCCAGCAACGCCAGAAAAAAAGATGCAGCAAAAAGTATAATAAAATACACATAGGTGGATACAGACGACATTAACCGCCTCACCTCGAAAGAAAAAATAGCTCCGAACATGATGTAAGATTGTGAGGTAGATTAAGATATGTGTGAGAAATAGATAGTTTCCAGATCGGCTCGTTCTTGCCTGAAACCATTGCCCGGATCGGTATCGCTGTTTATGTACACCATCATATACCCGCCCGACAGCTTGGCCATTACCACCTTATACTCTTTTTGGTAGGCTGCCACCTCGTCCTTTTTCACTTTCTTAGTCCATATTTTGTTGGCCAGGCTGTTTACCAGATCTTCGGGATTGCCGCGCTGCACCACCTTACCGCCAGCTATTATGGCCATATCCTTGCACAGTTCGTTTACATCGTCTACTATGTGGGTAGAAAGTATTATTACTATGTTCTCCCCTATTTCGCTCAGCAAATTGTTGAACCTCAGTCGTTCGGCAGGGTCCAGGCCAGCCGTAGGCTCGTCTACAATTATCAGTTTAGGGTCGCCTATCAGGGCCTGCGCTATACCAAAGCGCTGCTTCATACCGCCCGAGTAGCCGCCGAGGGCCTTCTTGCGGTGGTCGTACAGATTCACCTGTTGCAGCAACGACTGTACCAGCTCTTTGCGCTCGCCGCTATTCACCACTCCCTTCAACCGGGCTATATAGTGCAGCATTTCCTCTGCCGACACCTTTGGGAACACGCCAAACTCCTGCGGAAGATAACCCAACAGCTTGCGCAGCTCTTGTTTTTGTGTCAGCACATTTATATTACCAAACATTATTGAGCCGCTATCGGGGTCTTGCAGGGTGGCTATGGTGCGCATCAACGAAGACTTGCCGGCGCCATTTGGCCCCAGCAGCCCAAACATACCATTGGATATATGAAGCGTAATATCTTTCAGCGCATGTACGCCATTAGGATATGTCTTGGAGAGATTGGTTATTTGTAGCATTGCGTAGTGGTTGATGACTGTATATCGAACGGACAGTAAAATAGTTACAAAAAAAGAGAAATTTATTTTGAGGTAGGAGGAGGGCAGGAAAATGCCGTTGAAAATCACCCTTTGGGGAGGGGAGTCGATGGCCGACACAAAACCATTCATTTATAATTCGATGGGTGATGCCCATAGGTTACCAATTATACCCTTGCAAAAATACCTATATTAAATGCGCCTATAAACCCCCACGCCCCGAAAGAGCAAAACCCTATAGAATAGGGCAACGCCCTATTAACTCCCCACCATATACATTCCACAGTTATCTTTACACCTATGTTAAGTACCTCTCAAGCTTTTTATCAGCTCAAAAACAATTTGCAGCCCCTATACGACGATAGAGAGGCGGCGGCTATTGCACACGAGCTGGTGGAACATATAACGGGCTGGAGCAAAACCGAAAGGCTGATACACAAAGACACACTGCTTACTACCGAACAGCAACAAACCTACGATACCGCCGCTGACGACCTGCTGCGGGGCCGACCGCTGCAATATGTGGTGGGCAGCGCATGGTTTATGGGGCGGCAATATGTTGTAAATGAACACGTGCTGATACCCCGGCCCGAAACGGAAGAACTGGCACAATGGATAATAGACGACCTGAAAAATACGCCCGCTTTCCGGCTGTTGGATATTGGCACAGGTAGCGGCTGCCTGCCGGTTTCGCTAAACCTGGCTATGCCAGATGCAGAGGTTACAGCTTGCGATATTAGCGCCGGAGCGCTGGCGGTGGCAAGTACTAATGCCGACCGGCTTGGCGCCCAGGTGAGCTTTATCCGGCTCGATTTCCTGAACGCTGCCGCACGCGACGCACTGGGTAACTACGATGTGCTGGTAAGCAACCCGCCCTACATTCCCCTTGCCGAACAAGAACGCATACACACCAATGTAAAAGACCACGAACCCAACATAGCCCTTTTTGTGCCAGACAACGATGCGCTGGTATTTTATAAAGCTATTGCTCATTTTGGGCGCCAACACCTCAGCCCGAATGGCTATATTTATTGCGAACTGGACGCTGAGCATGCTCACGAATGCAAAGCGCTTTTTGAAGCCGAAGGCTACCGCAATGTGCAGCTAAGACAAGACATGAACGGACATTGGCGAATGCTGAAAGCGCAAGTTAGGCAGTAACGAACAACAGTTGCCAAAATAAATACGCATGAAACTATCCATAAAAAAAGAAGACCGGTTATTTATTGGCGTTATTACGCTGATACATATCGTGTTCTTCTTACTGGCGTGCAGTTTCAAACGCATATACATGGGCGACTCGTTTGAGTATATATACGAGGCGGTGAACATTCGCGACTATATGTTTTTCTACAGCGGTAATCCTGCCCTGCCTATCGAACCCGAATACATGACCCAACGGCAACCCCTGTACCCGCTTGCTCTATTGGGGGTGTACCTTTTCTCGGTAAACAACTGGATAGTACTGCTGCTGCAAAACGTTTTGTCTGTGGTCAACCTATTGTATCTGCGGCGCATTATTACCAGTCTGGGCTACAAAAAAAAGTACGATATGCTGCTGCTGTTGTTGCTGGCGGCCTACCCTGCCCAGTTCATCAATGCAAACACCATAGCGCCAGACATTTTGCTGCAGTCGTTTACACTCCTCTATTTTGGGCTGTTTGTGCGGCTTTTTACCACAAGGCAGCTAAAATATGGCCTGCTTATGGGGCTGAGCCTTGCGGCAGGGGCGCTGGTAAAGCCTGTACTGTATCCGTTTGCAGTGGTGCATGTGGTAATCGTCATCTCGGTTGCCATTCACCACAAAACCACTATGCAGCGGCAATTGCTTGTTGCGCTGCTGCCGCTGTGCATTGTTATGCTATATAGCTACCACAACTATATGCGCACCGGCAAGTACCACTTTAGCAGCAATCAGGCATTCAATGCCCTATACTACTACTACCCCTACATCAGCGCCCGCGAAGGCGCAGACAGCGCCAACCGGTTTCTGGCGCACGAGCGTGCCAGATGCGCCGCTATACCCGACTATGCCAGCCGCTACGACTATGCCAACCAACGAGGGTCTGAGTTGTTGCGCAGCAACTTCATTCCCTATATGGCCTTTCACCTAAAGCACAGCGCGCGCCTGCTCATAGAGCCGGGCAAGGGCGAGATAGACCTGTTTACTGGTAGGCTCACCTATGGCCGCCTGTATAGCAAGGAGCAAACCGGCTTTTACGCCACCCTTAAAACCAAGGGCGCAGCCGGGCTGAAAGATTATGCCCGCAACAACCCTACGCTACTGCTGGCATTAGCAATAGGTCTGTTCAATGTAGTGCGTCTGGTGGGTTTATTTTGGTTTTTCAGGCGCGGCGGCGCCCATCGCGGCATCTTATTGTTTACTTTTATACTGTTGGGGTATTTTGCAGTTGCCGCAGGGCCCATTGCCAACACTCGCTACCTGCTGCCGGTGTCGCCTATTATTATAGGTCTGGCAGTAATGGGCATTACGGCAAGGCGGCAAGCAAAAACAAACATACCGTAAATGAAAATACAGTCGCGCTACATACCGTTTTTCGTGTCGGCATTGCTGCTTATAGTGGCTGTAGCGCTGTTGTACCCCCATTACAAATACTATGTAGACCCCGACGGTACAGCTTACCTCACCATTGCTTGGCGGTATGCCAGCGGCCAATATGCCAAGGCTGTAAACGGCTATTGGAGCCCATGGGCTTGCTGGCTATCGGCAGTGTTTATTAAGTTGGGTATGGGCGCTATTGCAGCCGGCACAGTGGTCAATACTATAGGGGCTGTGGGGTTTCTGGCAGTTACCACTTCTTTTTTTCGGCGGTTTTCTATAGCGCAGCCGCTACACTGGGCGTTGAGCATAGCTACTGCGCTTTTTTTGTGCTATGCCGTATTCTGGCAGTCGTTCGACGATCTGTGGGAGTGTTTTTTCTTATTGGGTGCGTTGCGCCTGCTTATCATAGACGATTTCGTTCATCTTCCGCTGGCTTGGGTGGGCTATGGCATACTGGGTGCGCTTGCTTATTTTGCAAAGGCCTATTCTTTCCCATTCTTTATACTCAGCTCCATATGTTGCGTATATTTTATGACCGTAGGCGATAAAAAAAAATGGTTTCAGATATGCAGCATATCAATAGGCGTAATGTTGCTTATCTGCCTGCCCTGGATAATAGCCCTGCACACCAAGTACGGCATCTGGACAACATCCACTTCCGGCTCGCTCAATATGTCGTGGTACCTGGTGGGGCATCCAGAATGGAAGAGCAACATAGGGTTACTCATTCCTCCAGCCTATACCGATAGCCCCTATTACTGGGAAGACCCATGGATGGCTAACGGCAATACGCCGCACTTCTGGAGTTCGTTTGCATTGTTTGGCAGGCAGCTATTGCGCATCGGGCTCAACGTTTGGAAGTTTGTGGTCAGCTCGCTGCAATTGTCGGTATTCTTTGCGCTTGTTTATAGCGGTTTTACGGTTATAGTTATACAAACGCTGATTCATGCCCGCAAAACCGGATTTATTAAACCTGCCAACGACTTTATTATCGGCCTCTCGGCGGCCTTGTTTCCACTGGGCTATGTGCTGGTCAATTTCGAGGCGCGCTACATATGGTATATGGTACCCATTACTATGGTTATGGGCGCCCTACATATACAAGATATAGACAACCGTTTGCAGAAAACAGCGCTTACCATACTCTTTTCACTATCGTTTTTGGTGTATCCGGCATGGTGTATGGTGGATATGTATGGCGAGGGCGCAAAAGAATTTGAAGTTGCCCAACAACTGAGGCAGCGCCACATAAACGGCTCGTTTACCAGTATGGCGCAACCCGGCAAAGAAGTGCAGCGCATAGAGCGACTGGCATATTTTTCAGGAAATTCGTTTTATAGCCACTCAAGGCCGGGCGCTACGCTCAAAGAGGTATTACCCGAAATGCGCCGATATAATATACAATATCTTTATTCTTACCAACCCACGAATTCAACTGAGCAATTTGTAGACGAATCGGGAGTAGCATTACCAGAAATTACTAATGGAACGATTAGCGGATTGAAAATATACCTGCTAAGGGCTAAATAGATCCACCGCTATTCACCAACCAAAAGCTTGAAATATTGAAACCTGCACCTAAACCTACTGAAAATATAAAGAGCAATTCAATAGCTGCTGCCTACAGCGATGTTCGCATGCGTGCTGTTGGCACGATATTACTCATCGCCTACTTGCTCATAGATTTTCTGCCGGTGCAATTGTGTAAGGTTGTAGACAACAATGGCGCACAGTGGCTGTATCTGGCAATTGTAAATATTGTTGCCACCACCGTATTGTTGATCTCAAAACAAGATAATCGGGGTATTATATTCAGCAAAATCAGCTATGCCTTTTATCTGTTTATAGGATTTGCACTGGTAGCCGAGATAACGGCTTATAACAGAGTGGAGGGTTTGGTGGCGCTATCGCGATGGTTTATTACGCTGGTAGCCTTGCTGAACATAGGGCAAATATTGTTGCGCGATGCCCATCAGGCAAGAATCGCTATATGGCTTGTTATAGCTGGAGGCGCCATGCAGGGTTTGGGCGTGCTGGCAGCTATAGCCGGCGGCGCCCTACAGCCCGAACAGATAACGCTAACACTGGGCAACAAAAACATACTGGCTGCGGCTATAGCCGTCAAGTTTGCAATAGCTTTGTTTTCATTGCACGTAGCCAGTAAATACATCAGGCTGGCTATATTGGCGTGCATTGGTATCATGTCGGCGGCTATATACTTGCTTGCTGCGCGCACAGCTATAGCCGGTATGGGCCTTACGGTAGCGGCATTTGCTATCGTAAGCCTCTGCAGCGCAGATAGAAAAACAAGACTACCCTGGGTTGCCGGAGCCGTTGGTGTTTTTGCGGCAGTTACATTGTTAGTGCAATTTTTAGGCGCGCAAAAGCCTAATGGTTATGCAGTACCAAACATTACGGCAAAAATGGCCACATTACCCAAAGCGTTTGCTCCGACAGACAATTCAAAGCCTGGCCGATTTACCTACTGGAGCTATGCCGCCGATTTTATCAAGAAAAATGCGCTTACCGGCGGCGGTCCCGGCAACTGGAAAATACATACCCTGCCTTACGAGAAATGGTTGCTTGCCGACGATTATGTAACCAAGCATGTGCACAACGACTATCTGGAAGTAGCCGCCGACACCGGCGTAGGCGGCGGTATAGCCTATGTGTTGATATTTGCCGCCGCTATAGGTGTGGCGGCGCTGGCTACCATAAAAAAACACAAAACAACGCTACCGCTTGCTATACCGTTGGCTGGTCTGCTTGCATATATGCTCGATGCCGCTTTCAACTTCCCGATGGAGCGCGCTAATATGCAGCTATTACTGGCAGTGGCGCTGGCACTTATTGCAGCCGGGACCGCAACGCACGATAACGCTACCCAAGCCAGCGCACGCACTCAGCGTTTTTTACTACCTGCAATGCTGCTTGTAGCAGTAGCTTCGCTTTTTATAAGTTGGCAGGTGTTTACCGCTATGCGCGGCCAATACCTGATAAATGACGATATGGGCAGCAACGCCGCACCGCAATACACCTACGCCGACATAGCGCCCTATTTTGGCACAATACCAAATATTAGCGAAAACGGAATACCTATAGCACAAATAAAAGCTAAATACCTGATAGAGGTAAACCAACACAACGACGCTCTTAAACTGCTGCAAAACAACGAACACGCCAATCCTTACTTACCCTTTGGCAATTACCTCATTGGTAATATACTACAGCAAGCCGGCAATAACGATTCGGCATATCGGTATTATCGTATGGCCTACCTGCTTCGTCCGCTATCGGCCACCTATTACAGCGCCATGCAGCAAGTATGCGTAGCCCGCAAAGACAGCGCCGGGCTAATGCAAAACTTTAATGAGTACAAAAGCCACGCACAAATACCGCAAACCTATACCGACATGGGCATATGGCTAATGCAAGCGTGTGAGCATATGGGGGCAGCAATAAATGTGTTGCAGGAAGGCGAAAAACTATTTCCGCAAAACAAGGATATAGCCTACAATAAACACCATTTGCGCGCCTACTATCTCAACGAACACGGCGACTATAAACTGTCTATACAAGAAGGGTTGGAGGCTTTGGCTATAAAAAGCGCTTATCCCACACTTGTTAACCTCGGACTTGCCTATGCCAGCATTAATGAGTACGATCAATCCATCCAGTATTTCGACAAGGCAATAAATGAGTTTGGCAGCCCCAACGGCGAAGTAGAATTTTTCAGAGGACAGGTATACCTGGTAAAAGGCGATGTTCAACGCGCCTGCGCCGACCTACGCACGGCACAAAGTAAGCGCTACCCGGTAGACGATAAATTGTTGAATGCTTGCAGGTAAAGACTATTTCAGTTTCA
>CAZLPE010000100.1:0-2859 GCA_964561325.1 uncultured Flavipsychrobacter sp. | reverse complement strand
ACCCGGTAGACGATAAATTGTTGAATGCTTGCAGGTAAAGACTATTTCAGTTTCACCACAAAATCAGCATTCCGAATCAATACAAATTGCAATAAATTACCGTTTGCAGCAGCTGACCAAAACGTGCTACTTTAGACGTTCCCTACTATCTTTTTTACTTGTTGGGGGCAGTACACAACATGTCGCGTTCGGCTTTTATGCTACAAATATGTTTTGGGGTTCTTACTTGTGTGAAACACAGCATAAATTACAACATCTGCCTCGATAACCCTGTATATAATAACAAACGGAAATCTACTCAAAATGGCCTGACGATACATTTTGTTTACCCATTTGAAGACTGTTGGATTGTGCATCAACTTTTCATAGTACACAACCAATTCATTTAAAAATTGCTCCCCAAGACCGACTTGTTGATTTTCATACCATATATACGCTGCTTCTATATCACTTTCTGCTCCTGCCTGCAATACTACATTATAACTCATATAGCGGCCTTATGTTTCGCACGAATCCGTTGATGTACTTCCTCCCAAGGAGTTGTTACAGCTTTAGCATTTAAGTACTCCGCCTCCCTTTGTTCCAAAATGTCTAAATGCTCATCGGTAAGCGCAAAAGTCGGCGCTTTCAGTTCATCTTCAAGTAGTGTATACAATGCGTTTACCTTCTTATCAGGTGCATCAGCAAGGTAGCGCATCAGTTGTTGTCGTCTTGCAGCTGTTTGCATTGGAGGTAGTTTTGTTACCAAAGTTAATTGTTTTCTATTGTTCTTTATACTTGAGGTAGCATAAGATAGCGCATTCAGTTCTGCCATACCTCCATGTCATATTGGTTAATCCTCATTTTTTCATAAAAAACACATCAAACAATGCCGCTTGCAGGTAAAAAACTATTTCAGTTTCAACTGCGCATACAACGGATGCTCGGGGTTTACTATTAGCTGCTGACGGAGCGGGTGTATCAGTACATCCATTTCTTCGAGCGGTATAGCGCCCAACAAGGGCTCGGAGTCGCCGGGCAACACCATAGCGCTGCCGGTAAACCTGCGATTCTCAAAAATCAGCACTATAGGTGCTACTACGTCGCAATTTATTATTCTATTATCTGCCGTTTGTGCTCGTTTAGAATCAACTACCGGTAGTTGCAAATATTCCTGAATATCTTCGTTTATAGCCAGCATATACGAACCGGTATCTACCAATATACTCAGTGGGAATCTCTTCACTTCATCATCGCCTATAATATGCTTTCGGGCATTACCCTCATCCAGACCATTTATCAGTTCCACATCTGCATATACCATCCCCATAAAATACTATTTTAAGCAAATTTATCGAATCGTTCGATAAAAACAAGATAAGACACATAGGTCAACGCCCTACTTTCAGCTAATGGCCAACCACTTAAACCACATCCGTAAAACGCTCTACTAAACCCACACTATCCACTATCTACTATGTACTATCTACTACCTACTATATACTATCTACTAACTACTCCCGACTATCTACTATATACTAACGACTATCTACCCCTGACTATCTACTAAACAAAAACAACCTATACAACTTTTAACTTTTTGAAATACCTTTGCAGCCGAAATTAAAAAAACTAATAAATATATGTCATCAAAAATCCAGGAGCTTCTCGGCGACAAAGCTGAGTATTACTTAGGGCACAATTGCCAGACTATTGATAAGTCTTCTATCCATATTCCGTCGCCAACTCATATTGATGATGTATGGTCGCAGAGCAACCGTAATGTGCAGACATTAAGGAGCCTCAACGCAATTTTAAACCATGGTCGTTTGGCTGGTACTGGTTATGTATCTATACTCCCTGTAGACCAAGGCATTGAGCATAGCGGCGGCGCATCTTTTGCTCCAAACCCTATTTATTTCGATCCTGAGAATATTGTGAAACTTGCTATTGAGGGTGGTTGCAATGCAGTAGCTTCTACTTATGGCGTATTGGGCGCTGTAGCGCGCAAGTATGCTCACAAAATACCATTCATTGTAAAAGTAAACCACAACGAATTCCTTACCTACCCCAACAAGTTCGACCAGATCATGTTTGGCAACATTAAGGATGCATGGAACATGGGCGCTGCAGCTGTGGGCGCTACCATTTATTTCGGTTCAGACGAAAGCGCTCGCCAGATAGTAGAAGTGGCTAAGGCTTTCGAATATGCTCACGAGCTGGGTATGGCTACTGTGTTATGGTGCTACCTGCGCAATGGCAGCTTCAAAAAAGACGGTGTTGACTATCATACATCTGCCGATCTTACCGGTCAGGCAAACCACCTGGGCGTAACTATACAGGCAGACATCATTAAGCAAAAACTGCCTACCAACAACGGCGGTTACAATGCGATCAACTTTGGTAAAACCAGCAAAATCGTATACGACAAGCTGACTACCGATCACCCAATTGATCTGGCACGCTATCAGGTAGCTAATTGCTACATGGGTCGCGTAGGTCTTATCAACTCTGGCGGCGAATCTAAAGGCGCTACCGATATGGCTGAAGCAGTAACCACAGCGGTTATCAACAAGCGCGCAGGCGGTATGGGTCTTATAAGCGGTCGTAAAGCATTCCAAAAACCAATGAACCAAGGCGTAGAACTACTCAACGCTATTCAGGATGTTTATACAGATAGCGCAATTACCATAGCGTAATTAAGCGTCTTTACCACATAATAATAAAGCCCGATTTTCATCGGGCTTTATTATTATGTGTATTTTGAGTACGCGAAAATTACAGATTCGCGGTTATTGCGTTTAGCATACAATATTTTGCTGGATTAACTCATTGGTTCTAAAAAGTGTATATGCAGCAAAATAATAGGGCTGTCTAAAA
>CAZLPE010000099.1:3952-13971 GCA_964561325.1 uncultured Flavipsychrobacter sp. | reverse complement strand
TAACAGGCACAGCAGTTGTTTGTTCGCTCTCTACCACCACACTTGCCAATACTACACCAGCCGGCGACTGGACCAGCGCAAGCCCAACCATTGCGTCTGTAGATATTGCTACGGGCGATGTAACGGGCGGCGTAGCGGGCAACACTACCATCAGCTATACGCTGGCTACCGGTTGCTTTCAGACAACCACATTTACCACTTTGCCTTTACCATCGGTAATAGGCGGTAGCTTTCGCGCTTGCCCCGGTACTACTACGGCGTTGACCAACGCCGTTAGCGGCGGGGTATGGACGAGCGATAACAGCGCAGTAGCAACGGTAAATGCCGGCACCGGAGTGGTGACAGGCGTAGCGGCGGGTACGGCTACAATATCTTACGCAGTTACCTGCGGCACAGTATTTACTACGGTTACTATTAATCCACTGCCTGCGGTTATAGTAGGTACTACCACTTCAATTTGTGCGTTTACCAATACATCGTTTACAGATGCTACAGGCGGCGGTATATGGACGAGCGACAATACAGGTATCGCAACAATAGGTTCGGCATCGGGACAAATGACGGGCGTTGTTGGAGGAAATACCTTTATTACCTACACAATGCCTGCTACCGGTTGCTACCGCACCCAGTCGGTCAACATTAAACCCATCGATGTTATTGCAGGTCCGTCGGGTGTTTGCGTGGGGCAAACGGCAACACTGACAAATACGGTGACCGGCGGCGTATGGACCAGCGCCAACCCAACCATAGCGCGCATTGGTTCTACCACAGGTGTTGTTACAGGCGTTGCCGGCGGAGTTACTTCTGTTACCTATACGCTGGCGTCGGGCTGTCGTGTAACCGCGCCTATTACTTCAAGCTCATTATCTGCTATTTCTGGAACTGGCGTAGTTTGCGTTGGTCAGACTACTGCGCTAACTCAAGTTGGGTCTGGCGTTTGGTCGAGCGGCGATGCAACCATTGCTACTGTTGGGTCTTCAACCGGAATAGTATCGGGAGTATCTGCCGGAACCGCTACTATTACTTATACTATAGGCGGCTCATGCTCTGCCACCAAGGTGGTAACAGTAAATGCAGCGGCAGCTATTACAGGGCCAAGCTCGGTATGTACGGGTCAAACTATTGCGCTGAGCAATTCGGTGTCTGGCGGTATCTGGAGCAGCAATAGTAACCTGATAGCTCGCGTAGGTTCATCGTCCGGTGTGGTTACAGGTGTTGCCGGCGGATCGGTTAATATATCCTACACATTGGGCGGATGCCGCACTACATACCCCGTAACGGTGAATGCAATTTCGGGAATAACCGGCACAACGAATATATATGCAGGTCAGGTTGTTACGTTGCTTGCTGTAGGCACAGGCAGTTGGTCGAGCAGCGACGTTACTGTAGCTACAGTAGGCTCTGCTACCGGCGTGCTTACCGGCGTGGGTAGCGGCAATGCATTGATCACCTATTCGCTGGGTTCCGGATGTTATACTACGGCCAACGTAACGGTTACCGTATTACCGGCAGTGTCTGGCCCATCGGGCGTGTGCGTCGGCCAGTCTACTACGCTCACCAATTCTACGCCAGGTGGCACATGGGTAAGCGGAAACACTACGATAGCTACTATTAATGCAACTACCGGATTAATGACCGGCATAACAGGTGGAAACGTAACTATAACCTACAATTTCCCCGGCGGCGGTAGAGTTACCTTCCCGGTAATGGTCAATAGATTGTCGCCAATAAACGGCCCAACGAGCGTTTGTTCTGGTCAGTTAATCAGCTTGTTTAATACCGACTGTTGCGGTGTATGGACAACTACAAGCGCCTTGGCTTCTGTAGGCTATTCATCGGGTCAGGTTATAGGTATTACGCCCGGCACTGCGGTTATAACCTACACATTGCCAACAGGCTGTATGACGGCAACTACAGTAACCGTAAAGCCATTGTCGCCTATATCTGGTCCGGGTAGTGTATGCGCAGGACAAACAATAACATTATCTAACGCAACATCGGGCGGCACATGGACCAGCGGCAATGCGCTTTTGGCGCGCGTAGGTTCGGCGTCAGGCATTGTAACAGGTGTTGCCGCTGGTGTACTATCTATATCCTACACGATTGCCGCTACAGGTTGCCGCGCTACAATGCCAATTGTTGTAAGCTCTTGCAGAACCGCAGGCGATGCAGCGGCAATAGAGGAAGTAAATACGGAAATTGCGGTTGTGCCCAATCCAAGTAACGGTATGTTTGTAATCAAGGGGGCTTTGAGCGAACAGCAAGATGCCGATGTGACCGTAGATATTATGGATATGGTTGGTAAAACTGTATATACCAGCAGATTTACTGCAACAGGAGGACTAATGAACGAGCCAATACATACCAACGGCGTACTTGCCAATGGCGTATACCTGATGAATATACATACAGAAAAAGAACACAAAATAATACGGGTGATTATAACCCAATAATGTTGAGGAGGTGAGTAAAGGTTGCAGGCAGGTCGGGGTAAGTCCCGGCCTGCTTTGTTTTTGTGCGCCAGGGCGCTACATTTTTTTTGATGTGCATAGGGGTATATCTCTGTTGGGGTGTCTGTTTTATAGCGCACATTGATAGGCGCCCCTGCAAAAAAAAAGTTCTCCGGAGCGTAGGGGTAATAAGCAAGAGCGTTGTCTTCATATAAAACCAAACATTTTACCACTACAACCAACTTTAGTTACAAACCATCAAACGTATGAAAAAGACCATGTTGACTTTATTTTTTGCAGTAGCAGTATTTTTAGTTCAGTCGTGCAACAAGATTTCGGGCTCCGGACCGGTAGTATCCAAAACGTACAATTATTCGGGCTTTAACGCCATAGATATAGGCATAGACGGCGATGTGTACTTTAAACAAGACAGCGTGTACAAGGTGGAAATTCAAGCCCAGCAGAACATTCTCGATATTATTCATACTAATCTTTCAGGGACAGAATTGCAGTTGTCGTTCGAGAAATACCAGAATGTTGGTACGCACGACAGGATAACAGTTTATATCTCAGGGCCGTTTCTTACGAAGGCCGGCATAAACGGTTCAGGTAATTTGCATGTGCTGGAACCCTTGAGCGGCAATGCAATAAACCTTAAAGTAAATGGTTCGGGTAGTATTTCTTTTGCGCGCATTTCCTGCCAAACTTTGAATGCCGACATCAGTGGATCGGGCAGCATATCGATAAACGGCGGCGCGGTTACTTACGAGAACTTACAAATAAGCGGTAGCGGCAGTATAGATGCGCAGAGCATGAGCGCTGACGAGGCCGCGAGCAATACGAGCGGCAGCGGAGTAACAAAACTAAGTGTAAAAAATAAGCTCACTGTGCGCATATCGGGCAGCGGCGATGTGTATTATACCGGTAACCCTACTGTTCAGTCCTCAATATCCGGTTCCGGAAAACTTCACCACAACTAATTTAAGAGCAATTTAATCTAATTATTTCTATCAGGCAGCGGCACATCAATACCGCGTTTGGCTGGTATAGCCCTACGTATGCCTTCAAATATAAACTATAATATGTCTATGAAAAATAATAAAAAATGCCTGTGGGCATTAATCGTAATACTGTTATTCGGTACGCGGCTACTGGCACAGTCGGTACAAACTATAACAGGTCATGTATATGATGAGGCTTCGAAAACTCCGCTCGCAGGTGTAATAATATCGCTGGTAGATACTGCTGTTAGCGCGGGTACGGCCACCGACTTAGCTGGGAATTTTAAACTTACGGGTATTGCTATTGGTAGGCGCTCGTTTAGGGTGGCATATATGGGATACGAAGACCGGTTAGTAAACGACGTAATAGTAACCGCCGGCAAGGAGGTGAACCTGAACATAGGCATGCAGGAGGCGCTGCACCAAATGAAAGAAGTAACCATAAAATACAGTAAGGCAAAGGATAAAACACGTACTAACAACGATATGGCGCAAGTGAGCGCCCGCTCGTTCAATGTAGACGAAACAAAAAAATATGCCGGCGCATTGGGCGACCCATCACGTATGGCAGCCAACTTTGCCGGTGTGGTGTCGGGCAACGACTCGCGCAATGATATTGTTGTTCGCGGCAATTCGCCAACCGGTATGCTGTGGCAACTGGAGGGCATGAACATACCCAACCCAAATCACTATGGTTCGCTTGCCAGTACTGGCGGCCCCGTGAGCATGCTCAATAACAATAATATTGATAAATCAGACTTCCTTACAAGCGCATTTCCGGCGCAGTATGGCAATGCACTTGCCGGTGTTTTTGATATACGCCTGAGAGACGGCAATAAAGATAAAAGCGAATTTATGGGGCAGTTGGGTTTTAACGGCTTTGAATTTGGAGCGGAAGGGCCGTTGGGTAAAAAGAAGCAGACCTCTTATCTGGTTAATTATCGCTATTCGGCATTGAGTTTATTGCAAAAGGTAGGCGTCAACTTTGGTACCGGCGGCGCCACGCCAACCTATCAGGACATCAACTATAAGATAACAACAAATCTTACGCCAAAATCAAAGCTCCGCTTGTTTGGGATAGCGGGCGCCAGCAATGCAAACTTTTTGGGTAAGGATGTAGACACTACGAAACTTGATTTGTATGGCGGCGACCCATTTGTGAATTCCTGGAATGCCTACACAACAACCATAACCGGTTTGACCTACGAACACCAGCTATCGCCCAAAACATTTACGCGACTAACGGTTGGCTATTCAACCACTTTTGAGCGATATGACGAGGATTCTATCAGCGCAGTAGACTATTCGACACACCCAGACTTTCACGGAAGGTTTACCACAGATAAAATGTCGGGCATATGGACTGTGCTGCATAAGATGAACGCAAAAAACAATATGGAGGGCGGGTTGACTTACGACCGCACCGGCTTTAACCTGCTCAGCAAAAGTATAAACGGCGCTCAAGAAAAAGTGTACATAAGTAGCAAGGGCGAGTACGGACTGGCGCAAGCGTATGTGCAGTGGAAACACCGGTATAGCCCTAAGTTATCGTCGGTGGTAGGCGTGCACAGTCAGTACCTAACCATTAATAACAACATAGTAGCCGAGCCGCGCGCAAGTGTCCGTTATGCATTTACGGGCAGGCAGGCTATTAGCGCAGGCTATGGGCAACATCACCAAGCGCAGAACATATATACCTACTACGTGCAAACCAATACGCCCGCCGGAACGCAAACCACCAACAGACAACTGGGATTTACCGCGAGTCAGCATTTTGTATTGACGTACGACAATAACCTGACGAGCGCCATGCGCCTCAAGGCCGAAGCCTATTATCAGGCGTTGAGTAATGTGCCTGTTGAGCAAATCCCTTCTTCGTTCTCTGTACTCAATACTGGCGCGGGTTTTGGCCCGAGCGAAACAGATAGTCTTGTTGGCAGGGGTAAGGGCGCTAACTACGGTTGTGAAATTACGTTGGAGCGATTTTTTGATAAAGGGTTTTATTTTCTTACTACAGCTTCACTTTTTCAGTCGCGCTACAAGGGTAGCGACGGTATAGAGCGCAACACAGCGTTCAATACAGGGCATGTATTCAATGCGTTGGTAGGTAAAGAGTTTAAGCTGGGGAGAAAGGGTAGCGTACTGGCTTTGAATCTGAAAGTGAGCGATGTAGGAGGGCGATACCTGACTCCGATAGACCTGCAACAGAGCCGGGAGCAACGCAAGGCTGTGTACCTTGCCGACAAAGCATTTTCTCAAAAACAACCAGACTATTTCCGCGCCGATCTGAAAATAGCTTATCGCAAAGAATTTAAGAGAAGCACCCTGGAAATGGCGCTCGACCTTCAAAACCTGACCAATCACCAGAATATTTTTAATCAATATTACGACGTGAAAAAGGCGAGCGTTGTAACCAACTACCAGCAATCCTTTTTCCCGGTTCCAACAATCAGATTCACTTTTTAGTAAACCCTATACCACATAAATCCTATCCGGGCTATATGGCCTGCACTATAATTGCCCTGTCAATCTACCTATCGCTTGAAAACTAAACTACCCGGCTTTATATAGGTCGGGTATTTTTTTTGCGCTCCGCGGCTCCATGGTTTATATTTGTTCGTAATTGACACTGCTAATATATTGATAGGAATTTGCAGGATTCTGAAAACATACCGGCTCATCGTAAGATCATTCATATAGATATGGATGCGTTTTACGCATCGGTAGAGCAGAGGGATAATCCTGCCTACCGGGGAATACCCATTGTAGTGGGCGGCTCGCCCGAGGGGCGCGGCGGGGTTGTGGCTACCGCCAGCTACGAAGCGCGCAGGTATGGTATTAAATCGGCAATGCCATCTAAGAGGGCGTTGCAATTGTGCCCGCATGTGGTCTTTGTTTATCCGCGTTTTGCCGCCTATAAAGAAGTATCTGAACGCATAAGGGAAATTTTTCACCGCTACACAGATCTTATAGAGCCATTGTCGCTCGACGAGGCTTTTCTTGATGTTACTATCGATAAACAGCAGATAGGGTCGGCATTAAGAATAGCCCGGGAGATAAAACAAGCTATTAAGGATGAGTTACAGTTAACAGCTTCGGCGGGCGTTTCCGTCAATAAGTTTGTTGCCAAAATTGCGTCGGATATAAATAAGCCAGATGGGCTCACCTTTATAGCCCCCGACGAAATTGTATCATTTATGGAGCGGCTTCCGGTGGAACAATTTTTTGGAGTAGGAAAAGTTACCGCGCAAAAAATGAAAAGCATGGGGCTATTTACGGGCGCCGATCTTAAAAAACTGACGGAAGCCGACTTGCAGTTTCGATTTGGTAAGAGCGGTAGGTTTTTCTACAACATAGTAAGGGGTATAGATAACAGGGCCGTTGTGCCAGACCGGGAGTCGAAGTCGGTGGGTGCGGAAGATACGTTTGGCGCCGACCTTACGGACGTAGCCGATATGAATGAGCAGCTTCACAAAATAGCGTTGATAGTGGCTGCGCGTATGCAAAAACATGAAGTGAAAGGACGTACTGTAACGCTGAAGATAAAATACCACGATTTTAAACAAATAACGCGTAACCAGAGTTTTGCACATGGGGTGAACGATGCGGCAACCATTGCCGAAACCGCTCAAAGGCTGTTGGCAGCCACAGATCTTGCGGACAAAAAAATTAGGTTGCTGGGTATTTCTTTGTCCAATTTTGGCGATGGTTCGCGCACGTTTCAGTCGCAGCGGGCCACGCAGTTGGTGTTATTCCCTTAGTTTGGCTATCTATTAGCGCTATTTAAACTACCTTCGTCTACTTTCAACCACGTTGTATGATTTTTGAAGATTTAAATTTAAGCACACCTTTACTGAAAGCCCTGAGCGATCTGGGCTATACTACACCAACCACAATACAGCATAAAATATTTTCTGTTATCATGTCTGGTCGCGATGTGTGCGGTATTGCGCAAACGGGCACCGGTAAAACATTTGCCTATTTGTTGCCGTGTCTGCGTCTCTGGAAGTATGCCAAAGACCGCTCGCCGCAAATATTGATAATGGTGCCTACGCGCGAACTGGTGATACAGGTGGTAGATGAAGTGAAAAAGCTTAGCGCTTATATGAATCTGGAAGTAGTAGGCGTATATGGCGGCGTAAATATGAAACCGCAGGCTATGGCGGTGGAAAACGGACTGGATGTGCTGGTTGCCACTCCTGGCCGGCTGCTGGATCTGGCCCTGAACGGAACGCTGAAAACAAAAACCATAAAACGATTGGTGATAGACGAGGTGGATGAAATGCTGAATCTGGGTTTCAGGCCGCAGCTACAGCGCATATTAGACTTGCTTCCGCCCAAACGTCAGAACCTTATGTTTTCTGCCACAATAACCGACGAGGTAGAGACGCTGATGCAAACGTATTTTAAAGACCCTGAAAAAGTAGAAGCTGCTCCTACTGGTACTCCGCTCGAAAACATCAATCAGTACATATATACTACGCCCAATTTTTATACAAAGGTCAATTTGCTGGAGTTGTTGTTGGCGCAGAATGAGGAAATGACCAAGGTGTTGATTTTTGTGGCAACAAAGAAAATGGCCGACCAGTTGTTTAATCAACTGGAAGACAAGTATCCGGGCGTTGCCGGAGTGATACATAGCAACAAAGAACAAAATCACAGGTTTAATACTGTAAACCGTTTTAAAGAGGGCGTTTACCGATTTATAATTGCCACAGATATTGTGGCGCGCGGAATAGACGTGTCGGAAGTGACCCACGTAATCAATTTTGATACGCCGGATATACCTGAAGCATACATACACCGAATAGGCAGAACCGGCCGTGCGGATAAGAAAGGTATAGCCATAACTTTTGTGGCAAAATATGAGCGCGAACTTATGGATAATATAGAAGCCTTGATGAATTATCAGGTTCCTGAATTGCCATTGCCAGATGATTTAGTAATATCGGATGTGCTGACCGAAGATGAAAAGCCGCAGGTGAAAATGAAAACCTACCTTACTGCGCTGCCAGACAGGTCGCTATCCGGGCCTGCATTTCATGAAAAACTCAAGAAGAATCAGAAGGTTAATATTAAGGTCAGCCATGCAGATAAAATGATGGCTAAGTATGGCAAACCCAAAACAAGAGGGCAGAAAACGAAGAAAAAATAGCTTGTTGTCAATTTTGATGTATGTTTCACGTATACGATTGTATGACGGAGGCCGCCCAAAAATGGCCCGACACGATAGCTATTATAGATGAGTATGGCCAAATAACCTATGCCGAACTATTAGCGCAGACTGAGGCGTTGAAAACGGCATTAACCCTTGGCGGATGCGCACCGGGGCTTGGTTTGGGCATAGTGGCTCCAAATAACCGGTACTTTGTAATTGGTTTGTTTGCAGGGGTAGCCTGTGGTTGTGTAGTTATGCCGATAGACCACCGGCTAAGCCCCCCCGAAATAAGCCGGTCAATTATTGACGCTCAACTGCACTTTGTACTATCTGCGCAGCCGCCCGATAGCGAAGCTATTGAGGTGTGTAAGGATATCTGTGGGGGGCATTGGGCTGTAAACTTGTATAAAACACTGCGCTTTGCACATAATCTTACTGTTCCATTTTTGCCCGACGCAGTTTTTATGCGGTTCACTTCGGGTACTACAGGCGCTGCAAAAGGGGTGGTACTCACCCATAAGTCGGTAATGGAGCGTACCGCTGCCGCCAACGAACAGTTGCGCCTTGGGCCGACAGACAGGGTGGTTTGGGTGTTGCCAATGGCCTATCATTTTATTGTGTCTATAGTTATGTATGTCAGGTATGGTGTGGGAATTATTGTGAATGAGTTGTTTTTGGCCGATAGTATTTTGCAGAGTATACAGTTGCACAGCGGCACATTTTTGTATGCGGCCCCCATGCATATACAGTTGCTGGCCAACTATAAATCGCCGCCGTTGCTGCCCGGTTTGCGCATGGTTATTGCAACCACAACCGGTATTAGCTCTGCGGTATGCCATGCATTTCAGGCAAAGTATGGCCTACCTGTTAGTCAGGCATACGGTATTATTGAAATTGGACTACCTATTATCAATCTGCAAAAGTCGGACGAGTTTCCCGAGGCTGTGGGCTATGCCTTGCCTGCCTATAGCGTAGCTATACTGGATGAGGAGATGCAGCCGTTGCCCCCCAATACTATTGGTAAGCTGGCCATAAAAGGCCCGGGCATGTTCGACGCATATTTGTCGCCGCCCACATTGCGTAGCGAAGTGTTGCGCAACGGTTGGTTTCTGACAGGCGATTTGGCAGTGTGCAAGCCCGATGGATTGCTGATAGTATGCGGTAGAGAAAAGAATATGATCAATGTGTCGGGCAACAAAGTATTTCCAAATGAAGTAGAACAGGTAGTGGACACCTATCCGGGTATAATAGCCAGCAAGGCATATGGACGCACCCATCCGCTACTGGGCGAGGTGGTGGCGCTGGATATTGTAGTGGCCGAAGGGCAGGCGGTAGACAAGGAGGCGCTGATTCGCTATTGCCGTGGCTACTTGACAGGTTATAAAGTTCCGCAATTTGTAAGCCAAGTAC
>CAZLPE010000099.1:0-3852 GCA_964561325.1 uncultured Flavipsychrobacter sp. | reverse complement strand
GGGCGCCGCCGCATCGAAGTCGCCAAGTTGGAGTTGTGTGTAGGCTTGCTTTAGTTGTTGCAGCGGGTCGGCTACAAAATCTGTATAGCTAACCTCGTATATCTGGTGTTGTTGCAGCGCTTGCCTGTCTTGCAGGTATTTGCGATTCATTTTTTCGTAGGAGTACAGTATGAAGTCGTCAACATATTGATTCTCAACAGTCTGAAAGCTCAGTAACGGAAGTATTTTTTCGTACAAGTTTACATTCGACTGGTATACCATATACGGGTCGCGGTGAATGTGTATGAATTTTGCGTCGGGATACAGTTCCAGAATTTCTTTTACCCGTCCGGTGTTGGCGGGGCTTTTCAGCAGTAGCCGTTTACCGTTGTTTTTATAGGTCAGTTTTTTTAGAAAATAGTCGAAGCGCTGTTGCCAGTGTAGTTTTTTTAAGGGGCTGTTTTGCTCAAATACTACCGCTTCATCAAACACCCGCTTTAAACTACGCGGGAAATAATAACCATGCGCCAAAGACGTATCGCTAATGCTGCCCATTGCAAACTCTTCTTCTATAGGCATATCGGCCCCCGTTTTTACATTGTCTTGCGGTCGGGTTGCTGGCATTGTTTTTTGCAGTAGCTTTTTGGTAATAGCTCCTGTGGTTAAAAATATATGCGGCGTCAGGGCCTCGTAGGTTTGGCAAAAAGCAAATTGGGGGTCGCGGCTCAAAACATTGAGCAGGTAGGTAGTGCCGCTGCGCGGATGCCCCAAAATAAACAGCGGGCTTTTTACTGCCGCAGCTTTTATCTTTTTATTATACTTCAACCGCTCAAATATTTGCAGCGGTATGTTGATCACAACATTGCCGGTTAGAAACAAAACTTTAGGTAAAAAACGAATGTCTATGGCAAAACGGTTGCGCGCAAGCAGTTGGAGCCATGTGCGCAGGTCGATACCAAACGCCGTATTCGACGTTAGGTTGAAGTAGTTTTTAGCGCCAAACTTAATATTCATTACCGTTTAGTTATGCATTCATGCGTATGCCGTTGGTTGTTTGGCCAGCGGTTTGTGCGTCGCAAATATAAATGTTATTACCCGCGGCTGGTTTTACACTTCACATCTATTTTGCACTTTGTTTATTACCGTTTTCCTAATTTTACCATCAAACCCTCGATATGGCGCGTTGTCGGGCATTTTCGTTTTTTGTTGTGTACTTTTTGCTGTCCTCTTTGGCGGTTTGGGGGCAAACTGTGGCGGTAACCGGGTATGTGCGCGAAAAAGGTACGGGCGAGCCCCTGCCGTTTGCTCATGTAGTGCTAAAGGGCACTAATACCGGCGCCACAACAGATACTGCCGGGTACTTTTCTGTGGACATAAATAATGCCGACCTGAAGGGAGGCGATACGCTGATCGTTTCCTACCTTGGCTATATAACCAACAAGGTAGCGATAACCGGCGCCAGCCAAAAAATGGAAATATCGCTTGTACCCGAGTTTTTTCAGCTTGATGAACTGGTGGTACGGCCGGGAGAGAACCAGGCATGGCCGATATTGAGGAATGTAATAGCCAACAAGGAGCATAACAATCCCGATTACCGGGCGAGCTATTCGTGCGAGGAGTATTCAAAAATTCGATTCGATCTCAATCATTTTACCGATAAGATCAAGAAAAATATACTGGTGCGCCCGTTCGACTATATCTGGAAGAATGTAGATACCAACGCAGACGGCGTTACTTACCTGCCCGTTTTGCTGGTAGAGAAAGTTGTGCGACATTATTACCAGAGATCGCCAAAGGAAACAAAGGATATTATAGAAGGCGTGAACACAACAGGATTGGCAGGGCCTAAAATCATGAAATTTGTGGAAGACCTGTATCAGGTACCTAACTTTTATGATAACTATATTGTAATACTTGACAAGAGTTTTCCCGGGCCGCTGAACGACAATTATAAAAACAACTACAAATTTTACCTGACCGACAGCGTAGGGCATGGAGAGGGAAAGGCATACAAAATAACCTTTAAACCTAAACAAAAACGCGATCTGGCATTCACCGGCGAAATGTATATCGATTCCGCTAATTGGGCATTAAAGGAAATAAGCGTTCGTTTCGATATTCAGGCTAATGTCAATTTTGTACGGAGTTTTTGGATAAACCAGCAATATGAGCCAGTGGGCGGTAAACAATGGATGTTGAAAGAGTCGAATGTGATAGGCGACTTTACCGTGATAGAAAACTCTTCTGATCTTACCGGATTTTTCGGGCGGAAGAATGCTGTATTTTATAATTATCTCCTGGATACTGCACTACCGACACGGGTGTTTAAGGGTGTAGATAGGGTAGTAGAGGCCGATTCGGCAACGCACCGCAACGAACAGTACTGGGCAGATGCACGCAATATTGCGCTCACCAAAGAGGATAATGGCATTTTTGGTATGGCAAAACAACTGGAGAAGGACCCACGCTTTATACTTAGAAAGAAGCTCGTATCCGCATTGGTATCGGGTTATTATCCGGTGCATAAGGTAGATATCGGTAATTTTTACTCTTTTTATAGCTACAATGGTATAGAGCATTCGCGGGTGAAACTCGGCTATAAGACGCTTGAAGATTGGGCTGTGCCGCTGTCGCTTAGCGCTTATGGCGCATATGGCGTTCACGATCAGGTATGGAAGTATGCCGCAGAGGGCTCGTATACATTTAGCGCTGCCGCCAAACATAAAACAACGCTTGGCGCCGGCTACAGATACGATATTAATCAACTTGGCCGCAGTCCGAATAATATAGACCTCGATAATATTTTTTCGTCGCTGGTGCAAGTGGGCACCATTGATGCGTCGCGCAACTATGTGCGCGACTTTAATACGTATGTAGAACACACATGGTCGACAGGATTGACTACCCGGCTCAACTACAACCAAAATGAGGTAAGCCCTACGCCAGGCGGCGGGTTTTATGCTGTATTGCCGAATGGCGGTACTGAATTGCGCAACAATTTTGCATCTGCCGGTATCGACTTTACGCTACGTTATAGTTGGCAGTACAAAAAGGCCAGAGCGGTGTTTTACGACGACAAAGACCTGAAAACCACATTCAGGAAGTATCCGGACGTAGTATTGCAATATAAAATTGCCGATAAAGGATTGTTTGGCGGCGATGTGAATTTTCAGAAAGTAAGGGCTTCGCTACGCCAGCAGATACGCACAAAGAAACTGGGCTACTTCAAGTATTATATCGAGGCAGGCAAAACCATGGGCACAGCGCCTTATCCGTATCTCGACATACCTTTTGGCAATCAGTTGGTGCTATTTGATGATTATGCGTTCAATCTGATGAAGTTTATGGAATATGGCGCGGATGAATATGTGTCTGTGCATATGGAGCAGCACATAGAGGGATTGTTGCTCGACCGGATTCCACTGATTAATAAACTGAAGTGGCGGAATTTCTTTTTTGCCAAGGGGTATGTAGGCGCATTGAGCGCCGAGAATTATCAGGCGCAATATTTGTTTCCTAAAACGCTTAGTAAGATAAATGACCCCTATGTAGAAATAGGATTTGGGATAGAGAACATTTTCAGGATAGCGCGGATGGACTTTGTGTGGCGCCTAACCGACCAGAATAAGCCCGGGGTGTATTATTTTATCGTCAAGCCGTCGTTCAGATTTACTTTTTAATTATAGCCGCTTATATACCTGCTGCCCAAGCTACATCGGTTGCTTGATGCGGCAGACGCTATCGGTAAGGCGCTGCGTTTTTTGCTGGGCTGCATCATGCCTGCTTTCGCTCGTAAACAATTACACTAAAGTGTAATTAACTGGCAATGAAAAGCAAATACTTTTGTCTAGTCGGTATACGGTAAAGGAGCCA
>CAZLPE010000098.1:0-14196 GCA_964561325.1 uncultured Flavipsychrobacter sp. | reverse complement strand
TATCAAATCTTAGCAAACGGATGGTAATCGCCTTTAGCCCCAATGGGCGCTGCTACACGTATGTCGTGCACTATCTCAATGCTCGGCAGAGCTGCATCGAGGCCGAAACCATTGCCTTTCAGTATTTCCTGATAGCTGCGGGTATGCAGATCGCCAAAACCTTCGCTGAATTCTATTTCTTCGCCATCTACCACAATGGCGCGGTAGGTGCGTTTGCCCTGTTGCTTTATATAGTCGGGTATGTAGTCGTAATTTATACTTAAGAACCACCGAACGCGGGCTTTTTCCAGATACAGCATACCTGCTGCGCGATCTTCCTCAAGTATATGCACCACATTTTCTGTTACCGAACCAAATATCCAGGTGAGCATATCAAAGAAATGAATACCGATATTGGTGGCAATTCCACCCGACTCGTTTACATCACCCTTCCAGCTATTGAAGTACCAGTTGCCGCGCGACGTAAGGTAAGTAAGGTCTATTTCGTGCATTATACCGGGGTCGCTTTCTTCTATTTTTTCTTTCAGGGCTATTATGCTTGGGTGCAAGCGCAGTTGCAGTATATTAAATACTTTATTGCCTGTTTCGCGCTCTATTTCTGCAAGAGCTTCTACATTCCACGGATTGAGCACAAGCGGCTTCTCGCATATGGCATCGGCATGGTTGCGCAATGCAAACCGTATATGCGAATCGTGCAGATAGTTGGGTGTGCAGATGCTTACATAGTCTATTTTAGTGCCTTTTCTGCGCAACTTATCTACATGGCGGTCAAAACGCTCGTACTCTGTAAAGAAATGCGCACCCGGAAAATAACTATCCAGAATACCTACGCTATCAAATTTATCGAGCGCTGCAAGCAGATCGTTCTTAGTATCTCTTATTGCCATAAGGTGCCTGGGGGCTATGTAGCCGGCGGCGCCTACTAAAGCGAAATTTTTCATAGTCTGCATTTGTATAAAAATTACAAGCCGCAATACCGGGCGCTACTGCGCTAAATATTTGGCTGGCAACATGATTCAGCGTATAAAGGTATAAATTACCAACGATTACTTCTTATTTACCCTGTTCAAGGCAGCAATATACATACTTCTTTCTTTGGGTACATTGGCTTTCCAGGTATAGCAGTCGGCCACAAAACGGCAGGCATTATCGCGAACAGCGCTTTTATTTTGTTCAAACCAATGCAGCGCACGGCCTACTTCTGCGTCTACAGCTTGCTGGTTGGGCTGGCCGGTCAGGCGCACCACACAGCCTATTTTGTGCTCGTGCAGCATACCTGCCAGATCGCCGGTGCCTTCTTCTATAACCACCGGTATACCCGCAGACAAGTACTCGCCAAACTTTACCGGTTGCGATGTATTGTTTATTTCAGATGGGGCTTTTAGCAGCAGGCCAATATCTATGGCCGTTAGGTAGTCGGCAACCTGCTGTTGCGGCAGGCTCAGCAAAATGGTGCGCACCGGGTCTACCTTATGTTTTTCCAGCTTTGCCGCCATCTTATCTTTATTCTGTGTTATGAAAATACCCACATATTTATCCGACTGTCGCAGCGCAGATTGAATAAACGGAATGACTAACTCATCGAGATACTGGTAGTTTTGCGTACCGCCCAAGTATAATATGGCTGTTTTACCGGTTATTTTCAGCTCCTCGCGTATCTTTTCGCGGCGGTCGTCGGGTATTATTGTTTTTACACAACAGGGTATCAGCACAGTGTCTTTTCGCGCTTCTACTTTGTTAATTATCATTTGCCTCAGCGGCTCGCTCACTGTACATACCCAGTCCGAATGAACAATTGCATTGCGCAACCGCGCTACATCTGCGTTAAAGGTGACGCGCTGCGCCGCCGTCATTTCGTTTTCATCGGTTACACCAGCCAGTATCAGTCGCTCCAGCGGCCAGTAGCCGCGCACATCCAGAATTATGGCATCGTTTGGAAAGCTCTTTTTTACCAGCCAGGCCCAGTCGAAACTGGCATCCCCGCGACAGTGGTAGGCCACAAGCCCCTTCAGCGATTTACGCAGCCTGCTTAGCGTCCATGGGGCGGGCCACTGCTTCAGCCTGCTAATGCCGCCCACCAGCTTTATTTTCACATCTGGACAGCGTTTTTCCAGCGTCTTTATAATATTCTTGCTTTCTTCGTCATACACCTCCCGCATTGGCGCCATTATCCATACCGATACCGAGAGCGGTTTATCTGCCCCCGCCACAGTTGCCTGTTCCTGCGCCCTGTCGAAAACCTGACTTTGCGTAAGCGGGGCTTTGTATTCGCCGCTGGTAACTATGTGCACTAAATGATATGCCGACATAAACTATAAATATGTATTACCCAAAACGATAGTACATCGTTTTGAGACAACAGGTATTAAAAAGATCAGACCGCCTGCGGCAGCCATTACATGAGTATTGCTTAAATAGCTAACCTTATTATTTCAAATGCCTCGGCATATTTATTGCCGCTTTGCACGCCGCGCACCCTCGCCAGTCCTTTCAAAAACTCTTCGTTGGCATACGGTCTGTGCCCTTGCGATTCGTATTGCGCCACCGCCTCGGCTTTGGCTACCATATTTTCTTCGCTCAGGCCTATGAAACACTGCGTATTAAAGCTGGCATTGTTCCATGGCAGCTCATAACTAAGTATGGTGTTCCACTTAAAAGCGCGCACGCCCTCGCCCGCTATCGTGGCATGGTCTTGGTGCACATCGTTTACAGATGGCATAAATATCAAATCCGGACTAAACTTGCGTTTCAGCGCCAGCATATCGTCCAGTATCTCCTGCCGCTTATAGTTGAAGGTGCGTACATCGTAGTCGAAAATAATAAGATTCTCGGATTTGATGCCTAATCTCTTAGTTGCAGCTTTTACTTCTGTTATCAGTATATCTGATGGGAACTGCTTGGGCACAGACTGCCAGCACGATGAGAATGCGGCATAATATACCTCGCAGCCATTTTCCAGCAGCTTATTGATCGTGCCGCCGCAGCCCAGTTCGCCATCATCGGTATGTGGCGCCAACACCAGCGCTTTATTAAAATATTTTAGCATTTTTATTAGTATATAGTCGTTAGTATTTAGTAGAAAGTCGAAGGTAGAAGGTAGAAAGTCGCGAGTAGGGTGTTTGGTTAAGTTTGGTTGTCAATATGTTCTTTCGCCACTAATTCATTTAAGTCTGATTGTCCAGATTGTGCTCGATTAAAATTAGTTCAATCTTCTTCCCTTTTAAGCAAAATGGACATTGTTTGGCTCATTACCTTCACGTCATTTACTTCGCTCCTATTCCGCCTTACCCTTCTTGCCGCTTTTGCCGCCGCCCAGATACGATATTATCTTCTTTATCATCAGCTCGCCGCAATCGCCATCGCCATAGGGCGAACCTGTACCACCCTTTTTATTCTTCAGCGCCTTTTTCACGCCTTTCACTATTGCCTCTGTCGATTTTGGCGGCACTACGGTTATCCAACCAAGATCTATGAGCTCCTGCCAGGGCGAGTTCTCGAAAAGAGTAACGCATGGCGTATCTTGAAAGAAAGCTTCTTTCTGCACTCCGCCAGAATCGGTAACGATCAGTCGGGCATGTTTTTCCAATACCAGCATATCCAGATATCCTATGGGGTCTATTATGGTTATGCCCGCCGCATAATGGTCAAAAAGATTATTTTCTTTCAATAAATGCCTTGTACGTGGGTGCATAGGCATTACCAATTGCAGGTCTTTACCTATTTGCACAAAGGCATCCAGTATACGGGTGGTTTGCTCTATACCGGCAGTATTTTCTGCGCGGTGGACAGTGGCCAGAATAAAGTTCTTACTCGTGAGGCCCAGACGCTCTATGATTTTACTGGTTTTGTCAGCTACTTTATTAAACTGTAGCGTAGCATCGTACATAATATCGCCATACAGGCATACGGTAGCGCTCTTCATTCCCTCTTTCAGCAAATTGTCTTTTGCCAGTTTGGTGGGCACAAAAAGCAGATCCGATACATGATCGGTGAGCAAACGGTTTACCTCCTCGGGGATGTGTTTGTTAAACAGCCTCAGTCCGGCTTCTACATGGGCTACTGGTATATGCAGTTTCACTGCCGCCAGCGCTCCCGCAAGCGTAGAGTTGGTATCGCCGATAGAAATAAGCATTGCAGGCTTTTCGGCAATCAGTATTTCTTCTATCTGGCCTATCATTTCGCCGGTTTGCTTGCCGTGTGCGCCCGATCCTATTTTCAGATGAAAATCGGGCATGGGTATACCCATTTCTTTAAAAAACACTTCCGACATATTTTCGTCGTAGTGCTGGCCTGTATGTATAAGGAAGAAAGTAAGCTCGGGATATTTTTTCTGGTATTTTTTTATTGCAGTGATGATAGGCGCCGCCTTGATAAAATTAGGCCTTGCGCCAACAACTATACATAGCTTCATTGTAACTACTGATTTTGTCCCGGACAATTGCCGCGGGCAGCGCAAAAGTAGCGTTTTTTATAATTTTATCATAAACGCATCAATAGCCCGATGCTGCATCAGGTCAGCAATTCGCAGGGTTTCAGTCCTGTAACCCGCTTAAACGCCGTGCTAAAGTGCGATATGCTGCTATAGCCTAGTATATTAGCCACATCGGTCACCGAGCGCCGCTCGTGCTGTAGCAGGCGTTTAGCTTCTGTTATCCGCAACTCTTGCTGATACTCGTGTATAGTGCTTCCCACAATTGTCTTAAAGCCTTTTTTCAGGTAGCATTCATTCATGGCCACCCTGCGCGCCAGGTCGCGTATGGTTATGGGCTGATCTATGCTTTGGTCCAGTATTTGCCTGGCTTCGCGTATTTTCTCCCGCTCCGACTCAAATGCCAAAAACCTACATGCAGGCACCTGACAACTGGTAAAGGGTATGGTAATACACTCCAGCGCGCGGCGCAGCAGGTGCATGGCCGTTTCCGTTTGTTGCAACGAGCGTATAAAGGGCGTAAGCGTGCCGACCGGCTGCTGCAACTGCTCAAGGAGTAAACGCCCCTGTGCGCATACCGGAAACTGTAGCTCTGTAGTTTGGTCGAAACGGAATGGCTGATTGGCCATCAGCATTTCCGGCGGATACTGGTCGAAAAACTCTGGCAAAAACCGCAACGAGCACACGCGAGCGTTCAGCGAAGCGCCATCGTTGTAGGTAAGAAAACACAACTGCAAACAAAACTTATTGTCGGCAATCGGGTACAGATACAACCCACCGGTATCGTCGGGGCTGTTACGCTCGGGCATTATCACCTCCAGCCATTCGGCCGATATGGTGTTGCTCAGCGCCGCGCCGCTCATATCGGCAATATCGGCCCCTTCGCCCAGAAAGCGTTCTATTGGCTTGAATCCTGTTCTCGCTTTTTCCTTTGCACGTATCATTACACAGCAAAAATAGAAGGTTTTGTATTGCTATTTGTCAGGATATTATCTTTTTTGCAGCATTGGGCGCAACCCTTCAGTTACCACAAGGGGGTATATAGACCAAGAGCGGCGCAGGAGCCGCTCTTGATCTATATACAATATATTATTTTCCTAAGCTATAATACGCTTATCACAGTTTCCTGCGCTTCATTTCTTTGTCTATCAGCGTCAGCTCTCTGCCGGTTTGCCCAGCTACCGATGTGTTTTCCTGCGCCCTGCGCATAAGGTAGGGCAATACATCCTTAACCGGGCCGTAAGGCAAATACTTCGCAACCTTATAGCCGCTATTGGCCAGATTGAACGAAATATTATCGCTCATACCAAAAAGTTGAGAGAAATACACCCTTTCCGTATTAGGCTTTATTCCGTTCTCGTCCATATATCGCGCCACTTTCAGGCAGCTTGCTTCGTTATGCGTGCCCACAAACAACCCAACGCCGTCGAGGCGATGTAAACAAAAATTTGCGGCGGCATCGTAATCGCGGTCTGTAGATTGCTTATCGGCTTGTATAGGCGATTTATAGCCTTGCGCTGCAGCGCGGGCGCGCTCTTTTTCCATGTAGGCGCCGCGCACCAGTTTAGCCCCCAGCAGATAGCCGCCTTTCTTTGCCGCATCGTACGACTTTTCCAGAAACGCAAGTCTGTCGTGGCGATACATCTGGAAGGTATTGTATACCACTACTCGGTTCTTATTGTATTTTGCCATCATAGCATCGGTAAGGTCGTCTACCGGCTGTTGTATCCAGCTCTCCTCTGCATCTACCAACACCATTATATTATTGTCGGCAGCCGATTTGCAAATAAAATCTATTCTATCATACACCCGTTTCCAAGCCGCTTGCTCATCGGCGGTAAGGGTAGCTCCGGCATGTTTCTTTTCCAGCAAGGCAAAATAGGCAAAGCCTGTGATCTTAACACTAACAAAAGGTATGTTCTTACCCTGTGCGGCGTACTTTATTGCCTTCACAAATTCAGGAACGGCCCGGTCAAAATCGCCCTCTGTTTCTTTGCCCTCCACGCCATAATCTAATATAGTACTAACGCCATACTTACCCAGCATAGCCGCGGTAGCTGCCGCCTCGTCCATCGTTTCGCCGCCGCAAAACTGATCAAACAACGTAGACTTTATCAATCCTTTTACTGGCAGATTCCACGATATCGCAATCTTGGTCATCTTCATACCTACGCTTGTAAGCGCAGGCGACCCCATTGATGCAAACAAAAAACGCGCACGCTTCAGTTCTTTATCGCTGCGATAGCGAAAAGCTATTTCGGTATTATCGAATTCGGGTAGCATATATAAATTAAGATGCGCAAAGGTAACTTATGTAAACTGAAAATTAACCGAAACTACTCAATAGGGGTATAGCTCGGTATAATAATACTATGTGCGCCGGCAGTTGCCGCATATCGAGCACATTTATCCGCCATGCTTGTTAAAACACTTGATATAGCTACAAGGCTAAAACAAGAAAAAGCAACCGGAACGCACCGCATTTGTACGCAACCGTGGCAAAAAACTAATTATCAAATTGTTATAGTTTATCAAAAAGCTAAAAAAAATGTCCTTTTTGTTTAGCTTACCAGCCGGCCTCAAAAAAAAAATCCGATATTTTTTTTTGTTGTAAAAAACATACGTACCTTTATCCTTGAAGCTATTAATAATAAACTTTCCCCAAACAAAAAATTATGAAAAAATCTTTTCTAATCCTTGCAGCCGGCTTGATTGCCGGACTCGCTAACGCGCAAGAAGCACGTAAAAGCGTTCTGTTCAACTATGGATCCAATCGCAGTGAAGTAGTTAACAAAGGTGCAGCATTTCAGTTGTCATCAACAATGCCCACCATCAACAACAACGATCCAAAACCAGCGGTACCAGGCGGTACAGCAGGTACAAGATGGTACGACTATGTTGATGAAATCATGGCTCCAGCTACAGCAACCGGCACTCCTGGTTTCTCTGGCATGAACATGTGGGAAAACCAACGTGCAATCTTCGGTTTCACTGGCACTACGCCATTCGATACTGTACGTTTCGTAAGCGCTGCTATGGGCTTCCAGCCTTTCGCTTCTGCCTGGAACTCATCTACAATGACAGGCATGGCAATTACTGCTTATGACGCTTATGTTATTGACTCAGTTGCAGTTTGCGGCGCATATGAAAGAAACCCTGCAAAACCAACTATCGTAGATACGCTTATATTCACTTTCGTTACAGGTAATGGCGCTTCAACTGCCGACCTCGCTAACGGCCTCGAATATCCTGCAGGTGCATTACCTTCAGCTTATGGTCTTACTACTGGTCTTCCATTGTTGACTATGTACTACGATTCTTTGAACAATCGCGCTGGCGGATCAAACGGTATAGCTCTTATTGTTCCTCCAATCACTACAGTAGTTCCAATTACTGCTCCTACAAGAGTGTACAAAATGTTGATGAACGTTCCTGATACGCTTGGATTCACTCACACTATCGGAGAATTGAACACAGTTTATCCTCGCGCAGGCCACTCTGATCCAACAATCAACGTTAGCGTACCAGCTGGTAACTACACTTCAATGTCTATCTCTTTCAAGAGCGGCGAAGCTGGAATTCCAGACTATGCTACAATCCGTAACGTAGACCAGACTTACAACTATGGTTGCTATACTCCAATTATCGGTTTTGCTGCTGACGCTGCCGGTGATCCAGTATTCCCTCCATTTGTTCTGGGCGACTGGACAAGCGGTTATTTCAAAAGATTATATTCTGCAAACAGCGTAGGTACTTATGTTCCTAACTGGGGTTGGACAACAACTGGTACTGGTCCAAGCTTCCTGCAGTATCCTTTCGTATCTTTCCATGTTAGCTGTGCATCTTGCTTGTCTATCCCAGACTCAAGACTTGCTGTTAACAATGTAACAGAAGCTACATCTGTGAAAGTATATCCTAACCCATCTAACGAAGTAGTAAACATCGACTTCAACACTGGTAACGCTGCTAACACAGTAGTTACTCTGAGCAATGTTCTTGGTCAGGTTGTTGCTACTCAAAACATGGGCAACGTTGCTAAAGGCAAAGCATCTTTCAACACTGCTAACCTTCCAGCTGGCGTTTACATGTACAACGTATCTGTAAACAACATCTCTAACACTGGTCGTGTTGTAGTAGGTCACTAATATGTTTCCTTAACATAACAGAAAGGCAGCGATATTTCGCTGCCTTTCTTGTTTTTAGCAATAGCCTATAAGTATGTTACGATATTACTTACCGCAGCATACACACCGCATAGCGCTAAAACTGTCCAAAATCATATAAAATACAGGCAAATAGAGCATTTTATTAACGCATCATTAAGGTTATCCGAAGTAATTTTGTGTTAAACACGCTTAATCACGAAATTCATTTTATGACATTAAGACAAATTGCATTCCTCGGTTTTGTATCGGTTGCTTTAGCATCATGCGGCACAAACAAAAAACTAAAAAAGAGCGATGAAAAATTGGCAAAGCTCGATAGCGTTCATAAAGAACTGATTACCGAGTACGCTAAGTGTAAGGAAGATCGCGCTGCTGACAAAGCACGCATAAAAGCGCTGGAAGATCAGATAGCTGATACTAAAAACAACAGCAACCAAATGCTGAGCCAGTTGAAAGACCTGTCGGTTATATCTGGTACTCAGGCAGAAAGCATAAAAAAATCGCTCGATAATATTGGCGTTAAAGACGCATACATACAAAACCTGCAGCAAGCCATCAATCGTAAAGATTCTATGAATATGGCGCTGGTTATCAACCTGAAGAGCGCTATAGGCAACCTGGAAGATAAAGACATCAATATAAAGGTAGATAAAGGCGTAGTGTATGTAGACATTTCAGATAAGCTGCTTTTTAAGAGCGGACGCTATGAAGTAACCGATAAAGCGCAGGATATATTAGGTAAAGTAGCTAAAGTATTGATCAGCCAGCCCGATATTGAATTTATGGTAGAAGGCCATACAGACAATGTAGTTTACAAAGGCGCACCGGGCATGATTGAAGACAACTGGGACCTGAGCGTAAAGCGCGCAACAACTGTAGTGCGTATACTGCAAAATAAATACCATGTGCCGCCAAACAGAATGACAGCAGCTGGACGCGGCGAATATGTGCCGGTAGCATCAAACGACACTAAAGAAGGCAATGCTGCAAACAGAAGAACGCGCATAGTGATACTACCCCAACTCGACCAGTTCTTTAAACTGCTCGAAAAACCAAAAAACTAATTGCACTGTTGCTATAAATATTTAAGGATTCCACACGGAATCCTTAAATATTTATAGCAAACCCATAGAGTAAGCAAGACCAAAATAAAAGCGCCCTAATAATTGTTAAACCCTAAAGGCGTTTCTGAATTTATTTGTACTTTTGCCCGACCGCTACAGTTACTTATCTTTATTGTTTTTATATAAAACTGTGCGCCGGTCATTACAAAATCAAAGTTATGACCAAGTATATATTTGTGACGGGGGGCGTAACCTCGTCTTTAGGTAAGGGTATTATTGCTGCGTCGTTAGCTAAGCTGCTTCAGGCGCGCGGATTCAGAACCACCATACAGAAATTTGACCCCTATATCAACGTTGATCCCGGTACGCTGAACCCCTACGAACATGGCGAATGCTACGTAACCGAAGACGGCGCTGAAACAGACCTCGACCTTGGCCATTACGAACGCTACCTGAATACATACACCTCCCAGGCTAACAATGTTACAACGGGCAGAATATACCAGCACGTTATTAACCGCGAGCGCGAAGGCGCTTACCTGGGCAAAACGGTGCAGGTAATACCCCACATTACCGACGAAATAAAACGCAGAGTACTCCTGCTTGGCGAAGACAAAAAATACGACATAGTCATCACCGAACTTGGCGGTACTGTAGGCGATATAGAATCGCTACCCTATATAGAGGCTGTTCGTCAGCTGAAATGGGAAATGGGCAATGCTAATTGCCTTGTGGTGCATCTTACCCTTATACCCTACCTGAGGGCGGCTAAGGAGCTAAAAACTAAGCCTACGCAACACAGCGTAAAAATGATGAGCGAACACGGACTGCTACCAGACGTATTGGTGTGCCGTACCGAAGAACCGCTCAACGACGACCTGAAACGCAAAGTAGCGCTGTTTTGCAATGTAACGCAAGATGCAGTTATTGAGGCTATGGATGCAGACACCATATACCGCGTTCCGCTGGAAATGATGAAAGAAAAGCTTGATCTCATTTGCCTCCAGAAATTACAAATGCATACCGGTATTGAGCCAGATCTTAGCAAATGGAAAGAATTCCTGAACAAACTACGGTACCCAAAAACTAAAGTAACCATAGGCCTGATAGGCAAGTATGTAGAGCTGCAAGACGCTTATAAATCTATACTTGAAGCCATGATTCATGCAGGAGCCATGAATGAGTGCAAAGTAGAAGTAGTAAACATACACTCTGAATACCTGACGAAAGACACAGCGCAAGATAAACTGCAAAAGCTGGATGCAATACTCGTAGCGCCCGGCTTTGGCAGCAGGGGTATAGAAGGCAAAATAGATGCCATAAGGTATGCCCGCGTAAACAAAGTACCGTTTTTAGGTATATGCCTGGGTATGCAAATGGCTTGTGTAGAGTTTGCGCGCAATGTGCTGAACATGCCGCTTGCACACAGCACAGAAATGGACCCCGACACAGATCAGGGCGTGATCTGCATGATGGAGGAACAAAAATCTATAACGCAAAAAGGCGGCACAATGCGCTTGGGCAGCTACGAATGTACGTTACTGCCCGAGAGCAAGGCGGCTGCCATATATGGATCTACCGCTATCACAGAACGCCACCGTCATCGCTACGAATTTAATAGCCAATACGAAAGCGCTTTTGAACAGGCAGGGTTCATACCTACCGGCAAAAATCCGAAAACAAGCTTGGTAGAAATTGTGGAGCTGCAAGATCACCCATTCTACATGGGCGTACAGTTTCATCCGGAGTACAAAAGCACAGTAGAAAATCCGCACCCTCTTTTTGTGGCGTTCATTGGCGCAGCCAAAGCAGCGCAAGAACAACGTAATGCAGCTGCAAAGCGAGCCTACGAAAAAAATAATGCACAATAAAAACACTATCGCCCGACCTAAAAATCGGGCGATAGTATTTTAACTAACTATGTTGCTGCGATTGCCCCAAAATACCTAACTTTATTTGCTCCTAACACAAATAGATGAAGCGGCTTCTTGTTTTCCTTTTACTGATTGCCAGCATTACAGCGTTTGGCGGCCGTAATAATAAGAAAAGATACAGAGGTCTGCCACGCACCGAAGAAGGATTAATGCACAATGTGCTCGGTTGTCTCGCCAACAAAGACTCTGTCAGCTACTTTTATTTGTTTCCCCCGTTCGATACGCTATGGCAGTTGGTACTGCATAATCCAGACCGCACGCCAGAAGGTATAAAGGCGCTCAACAATCTTAAAGAACACCCTCAGAGCCTTATTGCATTCGATCCGTATTACAACAGGTCTATAATGACCCGTTTTTACGAAGTGCTAAAAAAAGGCGAAGATTCGGGTATCCACTGGAATAGCATTGTAATGCAACGGTTTGAGCTACACAAAGAACAAGCTACGCGCAGTCTTCTTGGCTACGAACGTATCGCGTCCGACAGGTTTAAAGGGTACTTATTTGTTCGCGATGTGCTGGGCAGGTATACATTCTGTATCACCATTACCGAAATACAAAAGATAAATGGCTACTTCTTTGGCGGTCAGTTACTTAATATACTCGAGGCTTCGTCCATAGATCAGTTTAATGAAAAAGAAGCTCAGGAAAAGAAATACTACGACTGGCTGGCTAAAAATCCGGTAATCGACACACCGCTTACAGATACTTCTAAAAAAGGAGCCTCTACCGATACTGCAAAAACGAAAAAAATAAAAAAAACCAACCTGTCTATGGACGATCCCGACGACGAAGAAAAGTCGTCGGTAAGAAAAGAAGTTATAGACAGGCGCTACTATGAGGGGAAATTTGACAATGAAATACCTGTAAAACTCTACATCAGGTACCTAAAAGATAGAACCAACAATAAAACCTACGCCTACGATGGATTGTATAAATTTGGCGACCAGGTAAAGTATGTGAAACTATATATCACGAAGTCGGCGGAGGGTAAGTGGACAATGGAGGACGACCCGTCTGTAGGTACGCTGGAGCTGACGCTAAAGGACAAAACCTATACTGGATCGTGGACGAACAATGACAACAACACAGGATACGATGCAGTGCTGACGCAGGCCGACCTACCGCAAAAAAAGCTGGAGCAACTGGAGAATATTTTAGAGAAAGGCCTGTCTGGCCGCGTGGACGAAGAGGCTAACGAAGAAAAAATAAAGCCTCCGGCGAAAATACCACATAATGAAATAAATAAAGACAAAGACGAAAACGACAAGGATAAAACGACGAGCAGCGATAAAGACAAAAAAGCGGATAAAGACCATCCGCAAAAAACAAAAGACAACGACGCTAACGACCAGATGAGCGATCGAGAGTGGCGAAGAAAGGAACGAAAACGCTTGAAAAACCTGGGTGAAGAACTAAGCAAAAAGCAGGAAAAAGAGGTGCAAAAACGCAAAGAAGACGGCGCAAATAAAGACGACGACAAAACAAAAGCGCCACAAAAACCGGCTACAGAAAAAGAAGAGCAAAAACAAAAACCCTCAAAAAAAGAGGATGAGGACGAATAGAATATTAGTTGAGATGGTTTAGAAACAGTAAACAACAATTATATACAATGGACTACAAATCAATAAAAACTTTTGGCGAACTAAAAGCAGCCGGCTATACGAGTAAGAAAATTAAAGATGAGGTACGCAGTAATCTATTATCGCTGCTGGGCAAACAGCAGAGTCCGTTTCATAGCGTGCTCGGGTATGAAGACACTGTGATACCCGATGTGGAGCGCGCACTACTATCGCGCCACAATATATTGTTTCTGGGCCTTAGAGGACAGGCAAAAACAAGAATGGCTCGCGAAATGACGTCGCTGCTCAACGAATGGATACCGGTTGTGGCAGGGAGCGAAATAAATGACGACCCGTTTGCGCCAATATCTCTTTATGCCCGAAACAAGCTGGAAACGATGGGCGATAATACACCAATAGAATGGCTGCATAGAAGCCAACGCTACGGCGAGAAACTGGCTACGCCCGATGTATCAGTAGCCGACCTAATAGGCGACATAGACCCCATAAAAGCCGCTAATCTACGCCTTAGCTTTGCCGATGAACAGGCGTTGCATTACGGCATCATTCCCCGATCGCACAGAGGTATATTTGTTATCAACGAATTGCCCGATCTGCAAGCTCGTATACAGGTTTCGCTGTTTAATATTCTGCAAGAAGGCGATATACAGATACGCGGATTTAAGTTAAGACTACCGCTCGATATACTGTTTATATTTACAGCAAACCCTGAAGACTATACCAACCGGGGCAGCATAGTAACACCGCTAAAAGATAGGATAGAAAGTCAAATTCTTACGCACTACCCTAAAACTATAGAAATATCGCGGGCAATAACCGACCAGGAAGCTCATATTACCGACGAACAGAGCCAGATGGTGGAGGTGCCAGAAGTATGTAGCATGCTGGTAGAGCAAATAGCTATGGAGGCCAGAAAAAGCGAATTTGTAGACCAAAAAAGCGGGGTGTCTGCGCGACTAACCATTTCTGCATACGAAAACTTAGTTAGTAGCGCGGAGCTGCGCGCAGTAAAAGCAGGTCAAA
>CAZLPE010000097.1:0-14302 GCA_964561325.1 uncultured Flavipsychrobacter sp. | reverse complement strand
TAGGTAATGGATTAACCGTGATTGTTGTAGTCGCAACCGCTGTACCGCAACTGTTGGTAACTGTATAGCTAATAACAGCGCTACCAGAGCTTACTCCCGTTACTGTACTACCCGAAAGTGAAACATTACCGCTTGCGCTACTCCATGTACCGCCGGTGGTAGTACTTGATAAACCAATTGTGCCGCCTACGCATACACTGCCGGCACTAGTTATTGATCCTGCATTCGGTAATGGATTTACTGTGATTGTGGTAGTAGCAACTGCTGTACCGCAACTGCTGGTAACAGTGTAACTAATAACAGCGCTACCCGCTGATACACCCGTTAACGTACTGCCCGATATAGATACATTGCCGCTTGAACTGCTCCATGTACCTCCAGCGGATGAACTACTTAAACCTATTGTGCTGCCTTCACAGACAACGCTTGCGCCGGTAATTGTCCCTGCATTCGGTAATGGATTTACAGTGATAGTCGTAGTTGCAACTGCGGTACCGCAACTGTTAGCAACCGAATAGCTAATAATAGCGCTACCAGCGCTTACACCCGTTACTGTACTACCCGATACCGATACATTCCCGCTTGCGCTGCTCCAAGTACCGCCGGTGGTTGTACTGCTTAAACCTATTATGCTTCCTACGCAGACGCTGCTCGCGCCGCTTATTGTACCAGCATCGGGCAAAGGATTGACCGTTATAGTAACAGTTGCTGAGCCGCAACTTGTTGTATAACTTATGATAGCAGTTCCTGTCGCAACGCCACTAACAACACCGGATGTACCAACAGTGGCAACACCAGTATTGCTGCTGCTCCATACTCCGCCAGTCGTTGTGTTGCTTAAAGTGGTATTGGCGCCTGCACATACCGATGTAGATCCTGTAATAGCTGCTGGCGTAGGGTTCACAGTTACCGTTACTGTAGCTCTGCCTCCGGCAACACTGTAAGATATTACCGCCGCGCCTCCGCTAATGCCCGTCAGCACACCAGATGCGGAACCTATTGTTGCTACCGCAGGATTACTGCTTGTCCAGAAACCATCTGATGTAACATCTGTAAGTGTGGTAGTAGATGACTGGCATACAGTGGTGGTACCAGTGATTGGGGCAATGGGATCATTCTTCAATACAGATACTGTACTGGCGCTATAATTGGCCACTATAAGATCGGATTTGTTATCGCCGTCTACATCGCAAACCGACACGCTTTGCGGACCGGCTCCGGTAGAGAAATCGACGCGGGCAGCGAACGACCCACTGGTTATACTACCTGATGTAGCCGTATTGCGTAGAACAGAAACAGTTGAACTACCAAAGTTAGCGGTCGCTATATCTGCTTTGCCATCGCCGTTTATATCGCCTACTGCCACATTGTAAATTTGGGAACCCGTTGCAAAATCTAACTTGGCGGCAAATGAGCCGCTTGTGATGGAGCCGCTTGTTGCCGTGTTTCTAAAGACCGAAATCGATGCGCCGCTATAGTTGCCAGCTACTATTTCCGGCTTATTGTCGCCGTCTATATCAGCTATCGCAACGCTTTGCGTGGAACTGCCCGCTGCAAAATCAATTTTGCTTGCGAATGAACTGCTGTTAATCACACCCGTGGTCGAAGTGTTACGCAATACCGAAACATTGTTAGAGCTGGCATTAGCTGTTACCACATCCGGCTTGCCGTCTCCATCCAGATCGCCAACGGCTAAATTAAACGGATTAGCTCCTGTTGCATAATCTACACGTGCAGCAAAGGAACCAGTAGACAAGACGCCAGGAGTGGAATTGTTCTTTATAACCGAAACACTATTAGCTCCGTAGTTGGCAGTAATAATATCTGTTTTGCCATCTTTGTCTATGTCGGCGACAGCTGCAACCGGATTAGCGCCGCTACTTATATCGACCCTTGTAGCAAACGACACGCTGCCTGATGATGATGTGTTTCGGAAAACGGATACATTACCCGAACCATTGTTACCTGTTACCATATCCAGTTTACCATCGCCATCCATATCGCCAAGTACTACATTGTATGGGTTAGTAGGCGTATTGTAACTGGTAGGCGTACCAAACGACGAAGTATTGATAACGCCTGTGGAGCTCTGATTGCGATACACATAAACTGTCGCATCTGTCTGATTGACCAATACTAAATCGGGCTTGCCGTCGCCATCAATATCTCCCGCTGTAGCGTAAAATGGATTTGAGCCCGTACCAAAATCAACTTTTGTTCTAAAATTTAATGTACCCGGCACGTAAGCGCTATTATCGAAAGTGGGCGTAAAGGCTGCATTAGTATAACCTATCAGGTTTATTGCAGTATTGTTCACATTTACTGGCGCATAGGTTGCCCCGCTCGGCACTGTAACTGTCAGCGAGGTTGTAGCAGCAGCAGTTACCGTAGCTTTTGTCGCTCCAAAGTACACGATATTATTAGTAGGAGTAGTGTTGAAGTTAGCGCCCGTGATAGTAACAGTTGTGCCTGGGTTGGCAATAGCGGGTGATACCGCGGTAATATCGGGCGGTACGGCATAAGGATTGTTTCTATAAACCGACATGGTTGCACTGCCAGCATTAGTAACTATAAGCTCTGGTTTTGTATCGCCATCCACATCTGCAATTGCCGCGCCTGTTGGTATTGAACCTGCAGATATTGTTGTTGCGGCTGCAAACGACCCACTGTTTATAGTACCTGCTGTTACGGTATTTCTAAACAAAGACACATTACGCGATCCTGTGTTTGCCACCGCTATATCAGGTTTGCCATCGCCATCTACATCGCCCACAGCCACCACTTTTGGAGCCAAATTAGTACTAAAGTCAACTCTCGATGCTAGGGAAGCAGTGGTGATAGCGCCGCTTGTTGCAGTATTTCTGTAAACCGATATATAGTTTCCTCCATATACTGACGAAATTAAATCCAGCCAGCCATCTCCGTCAATATCTGCCGCTGTTAAAAATGAACTTAACAAACCCGTGGCGGGAAAATCTACTTTTGTTGCAAACGAAACCGTGCCAATTGTGGAGTTGTTCTCAAAAATAGAAATTGCGCCCGATGAAACATTTCCCGTTGAACCATCTATTATTGCCACATCCTTTTTACCATCGTTATTCATATCTGCAACTACCATACCTTCAGAATTAAAAGCGCCAGCGGCAAAGGGAATGCTTGCAGCAAAAGATCCGGTCGTAAGTGTTCCCGGCGATGACAGATTCCTATACACCTTTACGGTATGAGTAGTACCACTTGTAAGGACGATTATCTCCGGCTTACCGTCGCCATCTATATCTGTACATGCTACATTGGTATTACTGGTACCTGTTCCGCTTGTTATATCCAGCCTTCTTGCAAAAGAAATTGCGCCCGACGTAGATGTGTTTCTGTATATGTACACGTTCTTATTGCTTGTACCTACTATCACTAAATCAAGTTTTCCGTCCAAATCGAGATCGGCCAATGCCGCCGCTCTTGGGCTGTTAGCAGTGACTGAATCTATACGAGTTGCAAATGAACTACTGTTAATGACGCCAGATACGCTGGTATTTCTAAATACAGAAATATATGCAGAAGGACTCATATTATTGACCACTACCGCATCGGCTTTACCATCGCCATCTAAGTCGCCAAAGACTGTGGCAATTGGGTTGGTTCCAGTGGCAAAATCAATGCTTGAGTCGAAATTCATCATTCCGGGAAAATATAGACTGTTGTCGTACGTCGGGAGGAAGGGATATCGGGCGTATGCTACGAGGTTTGTACCTGTGTTGATGATATTCACCGGCGCATATGTTGCGCCTATCGGCGCCGTTACGGTTAGTGACGTAGTGCTTGCTGCCGTTACCGCAGCTCTTGTAGCCCCAAAATAAACAATATTGTTGCCAGCTGTTGCATTAAAATCAGTTCCTGTTATAGTCACACTTGTTCCGGGAACGGCCACAGATGGGGTAACACTGTTGATTATTGGCTGCGCTGTAGCGCCAATAGCAAAAAATAAGCAAATTGCAAGGCATACAAACTTATTGTAGCGGCTTTTCATGGTGAATATATTTATTGTTATAAGATTATATTTTATAAATCAGCTGCACTCATGCTTCCGACATGAGTAATTTTCATGTCCTTACAAGCACAAAACAAAAATTAAAAATTTATAATATTTCGTATTTTTCCCGTACGGGGAGAGGATTTTCTTATTATCTGTACACTAAATGCTTCAGTACAAAAAAACCGAAAGGGTTGGTTAGATAGGGAACTATTATTTCAAAAAAGCTGTTAATTTGTCTGTAATCCGTTGGTTATTCGTTTTTATATCATTCTGAAAGCAAATATAATAACATAACCATAATTGCAAACTAATTTCACTAATTTATTTGTTAACACAAACTAACAATTGACTGCTAAGCGAATACGCATTACCACATTTTAATCACAAAATAATAAGGCTAAATCTCCGGGGTTGATCATTTCAAATCTCACTATGTCTGAATTCAAATTGAATAACTCGATGTATTAAAGAGTAGTCCGAGTCTTAAAGACAGCATAACAGGCGATACATAATAAAATATTAGGCACATAATTTGCGATTCGTACTTAACACCAAACGTGAATTTAGCAAATACATAAATTACATATTTACATGTAAATTCCCCACTCCAATTTCTAATATATTTTTTTTCACTAGAAATAATATTACCTACTCATTCTGCGTTTTAAACAGGATTCCACCATTCGTCATGGTTGCAGACCTATATCGTAACTAATGGTGTTATCCGCAAAATAACCGCTACCATTTGCGCTGCTAAACCTTTGGAACTTTATGACGCTCTCTAAAATTGAATTCTACAAACAAATTACCAACCGCTGGCCACTATTATTGGTACTTATTACATTTATTGCTTTCAAAATACCGCACCTTTACTATCCCTACTTTTGGGATGAAAGCTGGCCTTATGCGCCTGCAATAAAAGGAGTTTTAGACCATGGCATCAGTTTGATGCCAACAGCTCTCGATCCGGAACTTTCGCGAGGGCACCCACTTTTCTTTCACACTGCCGGGGCATTATGGATGAAGTTATTTGGCGATTCCTTTATTTCTATGCATTCTTTTGCGTTATCCATTTCGTTGTTATTGCTAATAGCTATTTACGAAGCAGGCATCAAACTATTCAATCAACGAATAGCAATCTTTGCGCTTGTTTTCACTTCAAGTTTCTCGTTATTTTTCGTACAGTCTGCTTTTGTATTGTTCGAGGTCCTCGTAGCTTTCCTCTGCTTCCTAAGCCTTGTGTACTATGTATCTGAGCGCTACCTGAGCGCAATAGTATGCCTTACATGTGCTTTTTACACCAAGGAGAGCTCCCTGATAATGGGCTTTATAATAGGCATACATGCGATAATAAGCTTTTTTAACACCTCGCTTACCTGGCGGGTGCGGGTGTTGCGGCTGGCGGCAATCGGTGTTCCCTGTTTGCTGGTAGGGTTATTCTTCTTGATTCAAAAACACTACAGGGGGTGGTACATATTCCCTTTTTACAACAAACTAATAGAACACAACTGGTACAACTTTTGGTACAATTTCAGGCGCAATAGCTTTAGAAATACTTTTTGCGAATTCAATAACTATTACCATTATCTGCCTCTTCTGGCAATAGCTATGGTGGCAGCTATTCGCAAAAAATCGTTGTGGAGCCTCGGAGTTTTTCTACCGGCAACGGTTATTTTTATAATGGTAGACGATAGGCGCGGTGGAGACGTGCAACTAAGCTACCTGTTGCTTCCGGCGCTTGTTGTTTCGGTTGTTGTTATGTTATTATCTTTCCGGAAAATGAACCTATACAGCCAACCCAAGCAGGCCCTGTTTGTTGAGCTATCCACTTGCTTTATCATTGCATTTCTATGTTTTTCCTCGCTCAACTTTTTTACTTATCGCTACCTGCTTGCTTCGTTTATACCGTTATTTTTTTTGTTTGCAGTTATCATCGATCATTTCATTACAGCAACCTACCCAAAATTGTTTCTGCCCATATTGGCTTTAATAACAGGTTTTAACCTATACACATTATTAACCGACCATGAGATGAAAGATTCAAGTCTTGATTGCTTTATAGGTATGGAAATTCAGCAAAAAGAAATGGCGTATTTTGTATCGCACAACTACCATGGCAAGCGAATGGGAATAGGTGGTTTTATAACGTTTCAACACTTAACAGACCCCGCAACCGGTTTTCTGAATGGCGCGCCGCCATTTGACGGGAAAGATATAAAGTGGGCCATAGACGGCGAAACATTGATAACTGTATTCGATAATATTGAAAACGACTACAGACACGATGATGTTAAACGCGACACTTCTTTTCATTGTGTGTACAGATACGAAAAAGGCAAGTATTGGGGTGAGATTTATGAACGGATATACCGGAACAAATAAAGAAAAATTGGCGGCAAGCATTGCAAACTACCATTGAGCAATAGAGGCGCTACGAGTATATGTACTAATCTGAACCTTGCAAAAGCAATGATACCGCCAAAAAACATTGCATTATACATACATATGGGCGAGTCGTTTCCTGAAGAAGACGCTCGCCCATAGTTACGGTATCAGAAGACAATGCTACTTATCTCTCATCAACAAATAATTTGCCAATTCAAACAATGGGACTTTGCGCTTTGAGGGTATAGCCACATCTTCAAGATTGCTGAATGCCTTTTGCGAATAGTGCGCAACCGCATCGCGACACTGCTTATCGGCGCCGGTGGCGGTATAGAGATCCAGCATTTGCTGCACCTTGGTCTCGCTGTGGGTTTGCAACAGGGCTTCTATTTCAGCGCGTTGCGCTGCCGTTGCGTTTTCCAACGCTTTGAGCAACAAGTATGTTTTCTTATTGGCTATAATATCGCCTCCGCTTTGTTTACCCAGCTTGGCGGCATCGCCAAAAGCGTCGAGGTAGTCGTCTTGCAACTGAAATGCTAACCCCATGTTTTTCCCAAACTCGTACAAACGATTGGCATTATCGCCCATTGCGCCGCCAACCAACGCGCCCATCTTCAGACTACATGCCAGCAACACAGATGTTTTTAAGGTGATCATGTGCAAGTATTCATCTATCGTCACATCATTGCGCGACTCAAAGTCCATATCCAGTTGCTGCCCCTCGCATATTTCTATGGCGGTTTTGTTAAACAGTCGCAAGGTGGGTTGCAGGGCATTCTTTATTGCGGCAATTTCTTCGTAGGCATATATGCACATTACATCGCCGCACAGTATACCGGCTGTTAGGCCATACTTGGCATGCAGTGTTGGGCTACCCCTGCGCAGGGGCGCTTTATCCATAATATCGTCGTGTATTAGGGTAAAATTGTGAAACAATTCTACGCCAAAAGCCCCGTGCCACGCGTCCTCGTTAATCTCGTCAAACAGTTCGTTGGCCATCAGGCACAGTATAGGGCGTATACGCTTGCCGCCAAGTTGCAGCAAGTAGCGACAAGGGTCGTAAAGAGTAGATGGGGCCGATGCAAACGGCAATGAAGCTGTAAAACGATGTTCGAATGAAGCAACAAGGTCTGTAAAAGAATGCATGAACTATTTTTTACTTTTAGATTTTTTACGCGAAGCAGACTTCGCATGATTAGATTTGCCTGTCGGCGTTTGTTTCTTTTTCTTGGGTAGCGGCGGTAGTTCCATAATGGCATAATTTATCTGAATCTTTGCCAGATTTGCCGACACTACTCTTACCCTAACTTTATCGCCCATAGAAAATCTATGACCGGTATGTCGCCCTATCAGGGCATATTCACCTTCGTTGTATACAAATTCGTCGTACTCTGCCAAATCTACCAGCGACACCATGCCTTCGCACTTATGCTCCACCGTCTCGGCCCAAAACCCAAAATTTGATACGCCGCTGATAATGGCATCAAAATCATCGCCCACAAAAGCCTGCATAAATTCTACCTGCTTGTATTTGTTGGCAGCTCTTTCGGTTTCCATAGCCCTGCGCTCCTGGTCGGAACAATGGCGGCATTGGTTTTCCAGATTTTTTATTGGGCGCACTTTGCTCTCCAAACACTCCTGCAAAATGCGGTGTACCAGCACATCGGGGTAACGCCGGATAGGCGACGTGAAATGACAGTAGTTTTCAAACCCCAAACCGTAGTGCCCTATGTTATTTGTAGTGTATATAGCCTTAGACATTGTACGTATACCCAGTTGTTCCAGCACATGCTGCTCGGGTTTGCCGCTCACAGTATCCAGCATTTTGTTAAACGACTTTGAAATACTAAATGGATCCGACAAGTCGAACTTAACGCCAAACCTTCCGGCAAATAATGTGAACACGCTCAATTTATCTTCGTCGGGCACATCGTGCACACGGTAAGGGAAGGGCACATTTTTGCCATCGGCAATAACGCTGCCCACATATTCGGCAACGGTTCGGTTGGCCAGCAGCATAAATTCTTCTATCAGCTTGTGGGCGTCCTTACTCTCTTTTATTACTATGCCTATTGGCTTAGCATGTTCGTCGAGTTTAAACCTGACTTCTTGCGACGAGAAATTTATTGCTCCTTTTTCAAACCTTACCTTGCGCAGGCTTTTCGCCATTTCATCCAGTATCAGCAATTCCTTTTTGTAGTCGCCATCGGCGCCTTCTATAATCTCCTGTACTTCCTCGTAGGTGTAGCGCCTGCGCGAATGTATAACGGTTTTACCCATCCATTTCTCAGTAACCTTGCCTTGCTTGTTCATTTTAAATATAGCAGAAAAGGTGTACTTGTCTTCGTTTGGCCTCAGGCTACATAATTCATTAGAAAGTCTTTCAGGCAGCATAGGCGATACTCGATCGGGCAGGTATACACTGGTAGCGCGCTGATAGGCTTCTTTGTCCAGAGCCGACCCTGGCTGTATGTAGTGGCTTACATCGGCTATATGCACACCTACCTCATACCAACCGCCTTTCAACACCTTGAACGACAGTGCATCGTCAAAATCTTTAGCGTCTACAGGATCTATTGTTAGCGTCAGCGTATCGCGCATGTCCCTGCGTTTGCGTAGCTCATCATCGCTAATACCCTCCGGATAACGCGCTGCATCTTCCAGCACATCATCGGGAAACGAAAGTGCAAAACCATTTTCGGCAAGCAAGTTCTTCATTGCCACCTCATTTTCACTTTCGTTGTTAAGTATATTTATTATTTCACCTACAGGATTTTTGGTCTTACCAGTCCACTCCACAATTTTAGCCATGGCTCTATCTCCATGTACAGCGCCTTTTAGCAGGTGTAGTGGAATGTAAATATCTACCGGTATTTTCTCATTATCGGGAACCAAAAAGGCAAAATGAGGGTGCACCTCTACCCTACCGGCAAACTCGTTTTGCTTTCGTCTTATTACTTCTACAATCTCTCCCTCTATTCTCCGGCTATGTTCTTTATGGTTATAAGACTGCACTTTCACCTCGTCGCCATTTAGCGCCGTTAGCAAGTTTTCTCTTTTTATCATTATGTCTTTATCGGCGCCCGGCACTATTACAAAACCCATACCGCTACGGGTTACTTCGAGCCTGCCAATGTAAAACTGTTTATCAGACACATGATTTTTCTTCTTCTTTCTATTGTCCTTTGACATTCATTTGTATTAACGGATATAAAGGTAAGTGTATAAGTTGATAGGTTGATAAAATGGTTTGGTTAAAACTGTATTGTATATAGCCCGATATACCTGTATACAAACAAAAAAGGCTGAAGCAAAGCTCCAACCTTTTCTGTTTGCCATAGCTCTGGCTACAATTATTGTTCAATCACAAAATGTATTACCCCTGTGCCCTTTGCCGATCTGATATTGAGCAGATACATGCCGTTAGCAAGGGTTTGATTGAGTTCTATCGGCTGATTCAGTCTACCCTCTACGGCGATGAACGTAGCGCGATGAACCACATGACCCAGCATATCGATCACATCTACCGATACTTCTTCGTCTTGCATAGAAGCCAGATTACCCTTTATTGTAAACGTACCCTTATTCGGGTTAGGCAATACGGTGATCTTGGTCGATATATCATTTATACCGGCTACATCTGTGTTGTCGTCTGCAATTCTGCAAATATTTACAACAAACGGCAGCGTAGCTCTACAGCCGGTAGAAGTAATCGTATAATAGATGTTGATAGTACCGCCTCTTAAACCGGTAACAACGCCAGATGCAGAACCAACGGTAGCTACAGTATTGTTACTGCTGCTCCATGTACCGCCGCTTGTAGCATCGCTCAGCAACACTGTCTGTCCGATACATACGTTAGGTATGCCAGTGATAGGCGCCAATGGGTTTACACTTACAGGGGCAGAATTGATACAACCAGCAGCAGTAGTATAGGTGATCGTGGTAGTACCCGCCGAAACACCTGTTACTACGCCAGTTGCCGAGCTGATAGTTGCAACTCCAGTGCTAACGCTGGTCCACACCCCGCCTAATACTGGGTTGCTCAACGTAATCGTCTGACCCTCGCAAACAGCGCTTGCGCCGGTAATAGGCGACATTCTGTTTACAGACAGCGACGACACATAACGACAACCTGTGGCTGCAATGGTGTAAGAAATATTCACTGTGCCGCCAGATACGCCAGTTGCCAAACCAGACAACGAAGAAATAGTAGCAATTGTTGGGTTTCCGCTGCTCCAGGTACCGCCAGCCGTAGTATTGGCGAGCGTAATGCTTTGAGTCATACATACGCTACCCGGACCAGTTGTTGCAGCCAGCGGATTAACCGTCATAGTAGCTGTAGCCGCACAACCTGAAGTGAGTGTATATGTGATGACCGTAGTACCTGCCGAAACGCCCGTTACCAGGCCTGTACCTGAGCCTACTGTCGCTACTGAAGGATCGCCGCTCGACCAAACGCCCGTGCCAACTTGCGTCAATGTTACCGTTTGCCCCTGACATACCTGCATAGGACCAGTAATAGCAGAAAGCGTATTTACTCGCATTGGCGATGTAGCCACGCAGGTACCCAGAGTGTACGAGATATTTACAGAGCCGCTACGCAAACCAGACACAACGCCTGTGCTGCCTACGCTTGCAATAGTTGGGTTGCTGCTGCTCCATACACCGCCTGGGGTAGCAACGCTAAGTGTTGTAGTTTGTAACAAACAAACCGTTACAGAACCCGTGATTGCAGAGAAATTATTTACAGTAATAGTTGCAGTAGCCGTACAACCTGTACCTATAGTATAAGAAATAACCGTGGTTCCCGCCGTTACGCCGGTAACTACTCCTGATACAGAACCAACCGTTGCTATAGCAGGGGCGCTGCTGCTCCATGTTCCGCCTGTAGAGCCTGCGCTTAATGCAATGGTTTGCCCACCGCAAACGCTGGATGGACCAGAGATCGCCGAGATAGAATTAACTGTTATCAACGCTACCGAACGACAACCGCTGCCCAAAGCATAGGTAACATTGGTACTGCCACCCGTTACGCCGGTAACCACACCTGTGGTAGACCCAATAGTAGCAATAAGCGTACTACCCGTACTCCAGATACCGCCGGATATTGGGTTGGACAGCGTAGCTGTAAGACCGCGACAAACAGCAGACGGGCCAGTGATAGCCGGGCCAACCGGGCTAACTGATACGCCAATTGTTACCGCGCAACCTGTAGGGAGACGATAAGATATAGTAGCGCCGCCCGTTGATATGCCCGTAACGATACCAGAAACCGATCCAACAGTGGCAATTGCATTGTTACTGCTGCTCCACACGCCGCCGCCTATTGCATTAGACATTGCCGAAGTTAGACCGATACAAATATTGGTACTACCTGTAATTGGTGCAACCGGATTAACAGTCATATCGAGTGTGCTGTAGCAGCCAGTGCCAATAGCATAGGTTACCGTAGCCGAACCGGAAGCAATACCTGTAGCCAGTCCGGTTGATGACCCGATAGACACATTACCATTGCTGCTGCTCCATATGCCGCCGCCTACGCTATTTGTTAGTGTTGTGGTAGAGCCAAGGCAAATACTTGCCGAGCCGCCAATAGCTGAAGGAAGAGCGTTAACAACCATAGTATAGGTAGACAAGCAGCCGGAAGGCATAACATAAGAAATAGAGGCTACACCAGAAGCTAAACCCGTAACAACGCCCGATACTGAACCAACTGCTGCATTAGCGTTGCCGCTTACCCAGGTACCGCCGGTAGTAGCATTTGCCAAAGTGATAGAAAGACCAACACATACGCTTGATGCACCTGTAATTGCTGCCGGAAGCGGATTAACTGTTACGTCTGCAGTCGCCAAACATCCGGTACCTAAAGCATAGGTGATAGCGGCAGTTCCAAGGCTTACGCCGCTTACTAAGCCAGTTGTCGAATTTATCGTAGCAATTGCTGAGCTGCTTGACCATACGCCGCCGGAAACCGTGTTGCCTAAAGCAGATGTAGCGCCTAAGCAAACATTCAGATTACCTGAAATAGCTGCGGGAGTAAGCAGAACAGCAACCGGTGTGGAAACATAACAACCTGTGCCTATAATATAAGTGATGGTAGATGAACCAATTGATACGCCGGTAACGACGCCCGTTGAACTGTTCACCGTTGCATTGGCATTGCTGCTGCTCCAGCTACCACCCGCCACGCTGTTGGTAAGTGTAATAGTAGTAGCCTGACAAACCGCTGATGGACCAGCAATAGCAGCCGGCAATGGATTGACAGTAACAACAGTTGTTGCCATGCAACCCGTGCTAAGCAGGTAAGTAATTGCCGCCGTGCCAGCCGATACGCCAGTGACTATGCCGCTGTAAGTACCGGCAATCGCGTTTGCGCTGCCGCTACTCCATGTACCGCCGCTGGTTGCGTCTGTCAGTGTAATATTAGCGCTTTCGCACACGCTGGTAGGGCCGGAAATCGCCGCTGGCATTGCATTTACCGCCATCAAGGAAGTAGCGAAGCAACCAGTTGGCAACGTATAGGTAATTACACTATTACCTAACGCAAGACCAGTAACTATTCCTGATGTTGAACCTACAGATATATTGGTATTGCTACCAGTCCAGGTTCCTCCGGCAGATGCATCAGAAAGCGTAACCGTTTGACCGAGACATACATTGTTTCCACCGGAAATTGGCGCAGGCAAAGGATTAACAGTAATCACTGCCGCAGAATAGCAACCTGTACCTAATGTATACGATATAGTAGCAGTACCCGGAGTAACACCTCTTGCAACACCTGTGTATATATTTATTGTAGCATTTGCGCTACCGCTACTCCAGTCGCCGCCAGTGGTTGCGTTTGTAAGCGCTATAGTACTGCCCACACAAACATCAGTTGGTCCGGCAATTGCGGCAGGCAAATCGTTAACGGTTACTACGCCTGTGTTATAACAACCTGTGCTTAACGTATAGGTTATTGTTTGCGTACCCAATGACACACCACTTACAGTACCAGATGAAGATCCGATAGCGATGACGGAACCTGCCGTTGTCCATATACCACCGGAAACAGCATTTGTAACAGTTCCAGACGAACCAAGACAAACATTCAATGCGCCGCCTATTGCCGGAGGTGGTGGATCGATAGTAACAAGCTGTGTAGCGTTACAACCAGAGCTAAGTGTGTAAGTAATGGTTGCAACACCGGGCGATATACCTGTAACAACGCCTGTTAGCGTGTCGACTGACGCATTTGGATCGGCTTCGCTCCACCTTCCGCCAGTGGTTGCATTACTCAATGTAATAGTTTGTCCCGGACATACGTGCGTAGGACCGGTGATAGGAGTAATACCATTTACACTCATTGTCTTGGTTGTTAAACAACCCGCGCCAAACGAGTAAGATACTACTGCTGTGCCTGTGCTGATGCCGGTAACTAAACCTGTGCTTGAACCAATAGCTATTGCCGAACTGCTACTGCTCCATATGCCGCCCAATGTATAGTTGCTTAAGGTGACGGTTTGACCGGTACAAACAAGATCGGGGCCGGTAATAGAAGACAATGATATAGACGTAACCGGAGTTATTGCCCTACATGCTCCTAAGTTGTAAGAAATGTTAGCAACACCCGCCGTAATACCGGCAACGATACCCGTACCAGAACCTACGGTTGCTATAAGCGCATTACCGCTCGTCCAGTAACCGCCTGTTGTAGCATTGCTCAATACAATAGTCTGACCGATACAAACATTAGTTAGACCAGTATTGGGTGAGAACGGAACGATAGTAATTGATTTGGTGGTTTCGCAACCCGTAAACAAGGTATAAGTAATAGTTGTAGAACCCGGAGTAACGCCAGTTACCAAGCCAGTTGTTGAATCAACTGTTGCCAAAGAGATATCA
>CAZLPE010000096.1:0-14844 GCA_964561325.1 uncultured Flavipsychrobacter sp. | reverse complement strand
CCGTGTACGATAGCGTAGCAACATGTCGCTTTTTGTTTGTCAAAATCAAGACGGAATGATTGCCATGCGGCGCAAGCGTGGCTGAAACTTTTAACAGGGTTAAGTATGTACAAAAGCAAACGTCCCGCAATGTTGCGGGACGTTTAATATAATTACGAGGCACTCGGAGTTATCACTCGTCGTCGTCGCGGCTTCTTTCTCTTCTTTTTGGTTTTGGAGCTGCATCATCTTCGTCTTCCATTCTGTCAGCTCTTCTGCGATGAACTTCATCACCTGGTTCGTGGTGGCTGTGCATTTTGTGACCAGCGTTGAAGTTTTTGCTGATACCGATGTTAGCCTGACCGCCGAAAGCGAAGTTGAAAGAGTTGATGCTACCTGCAGAACCATCATATGTATCAGATGTATAGTTGATACCGCCGATGTTGAAGTTCAGGCAAAGACCACGACCAACGTTGATACCCAATGCTGGATACAAACCTACATATACGCCATTGTGCTTGTTGAAAGCCGCTGCAGAACCGCTGGTAGTGTAGCCGCCCATATAATCGAAATCAAGCTGTGAAAACCAGAAGAAAGTTTCGCTCTTACGGATGTAATGAGAGTAACGTGCAAACGGACCTACCTGATAAGTGTTCACAGTTGTAGATACTGTAGCAACTTTAGTTGCATCCTGACCCCACATAACCTTCAAGCCTATAGTCCAGTTGTGGTTAAACTGATAACCTATACCAATATTGGCATTCCAATTTGTGGTTTTTGTTGCGATCACTGCAGAATCGCGGGTTGTATGAAGACCAAGGTCGCCATACAATAAAATACTCTTAGGTTCTTGTGCGTTAGCTGTTGCTATAGTACCCATAGCTAATAAAGCGAGGATCAGTTTTTTCATACAGATTGTGTTTGATTATTTAGACAGCAAATATAATAGCCTTTTGGAAAAAACAATAACTTTAACAGATAAATATTTTTTAAATAAGACAAAAAGAAAGCGCGAAAATGGTCTTTATACCTGCTGTTTTGCCTTTTGTGGGCGGTTTAACGGCAGCAATTGTAATTGTTTTTGTGGTCAAAATCCATCAGAAAAGCTCCCTTGTGTCGTAAAAATCAGTATAAATTATTGATTATCAATGTTTTATACTGATTTTCAAATTTTCAGTCCTAATTTATGCCATATTCAGGCATTTTTGCAAATATCCGGCAAGTATCTCAAAAAAAATATTTTTCTACCGCGGGTTTTCTGGGTCTATTTTATTTAAACCAGCTGCTGTACATCAGATAATTGTTCGCTATTCGCTCCACTTCACCCTTTTGCAGCTCCTCGCTTATATCCTTCACCTTTTTTGCCGGCACGCCTGCATATATACTACCTGCCGGCACTTTTGTGCCTTCCAGCACTACTGCGCCCGCAGCAATTATACAATTTGGGCCTATCTCTACATTATCCATTACTATTGAGCCCATACCTATCAGCACATTATCGGCCACGGTGCAGCCATGCACCAGTGCGTTATGCCCTATAGAAACATTGTTGCCTATATTGGTTTTGGTTTTTTGATAGGTGCAGTGTATTACAGCGCCATCCTGCACGTTTACTTTGGCGCCCATGCGTATGCTGTTTACATCGCCCCTTATTACGGCGTTAAACCAGACGCTACATTCTTCACCCATTATTACATCACCTACTATCGTGGCGTTTGGGGCTACAAAGCAGCTTTCGGGTATTTGTGGGGCCACGCCTTTTACAGGAAGTATTACCGGCATATAAATCAGTTTTTATAAAAATGGTTCAATAACAGCTGCTAATAAGAGGTAGCGCAGGCTTAGCTAAACAGATTGTACTTTATAATACAATAGAGCGCTCTGAATGCGTCTTTCATGCCTATTTTTTTGCCTTCTTCGTAGGTGCGGCCATAATACGATATGCCTACCTCGTATATACGCACCTTGGGTATGCGCGATATCTTGGCGGTAACTTCTGGCTCAAAGCCAAAGCGTTTTTCTTTCAGCTTTATACCCTGTATCATTTCGCGCCTGAACACCTTGTAGCACGTTTCCATATCTGTTAGGTTCAGATTGGTAAACATGTTAGAAGCCATCGTTAGCCAGCGATTGCCTATGGAGTGCCAGAAAAACAAAATTCTGTGTGGTTTTCCACCTATAAACCGAGAGCCGTATACCACGTCTGCAAAGCCATTGAGCAAGGGTTTCAGTAGTATATTGTATTCTTCGGGGTCATATTCCAGATCGGCGTCTTGTATTATCACATAGTCGCCAGTGGCGTATTTGATGCCTGTGTGCAGCGCGGCGCCCTTGCCTTGGTTTACCTCATGCTTGTAGTAGCTTATGGGTAAGTCGGGGTTGGCTGCTTTATAGGTCAGTATTGCTTCCTCAGTATTGTCTTTAGAGCAATCGTTTACTATCACCACTTCCTTGGTCATACCGCCGGTGAGCACAACAGCTTTTACCTTGTTGAGTATACGGTGTATGGTAGGGCCTTCGTTGTAGGCGGGGATAACGATGGATAATGTGCTCATGATATTGCGACTGATAAGTGCGCGAAAATACATCTTCATTTTAAAATAAACTTATCAGAGTTCGAGGAAGAAACTTCATTAACAAACTTTCAGTAATTTTGCAATCTTTTTTTGAGCGTTTATTAGGGGTATAAATTCTTGGTCAATCTACTTTTTTATGCAACAGTATCTCGATTTAGTGCGGCACATAATAGATAATGGCGTAAAAAAAACCGACCGCACAGGCACCGGTACAACCAGTGTGTTTGGGTATCAGATGCGTTTCGACCTCAAAGCCGGTTTCCCGATGGTAACGACTAAAAAGCTGCACCTAAAGTCTATTATTTACGAATTGTTGTGGTTTTTGAAGGGCGACACCAATATAGCTTACTTAAAACAGCACAACGTAAGGATATGGGATGAGTGGGCGGACAAGAACGGCGACCTGGGGCCAATATATGGCCATCAGTGGCGTAGCTGGACCGGCGCCGACGGGGCAACCTACGATCAGATAAAAGATGTGCTGCACCAGATAAAAACCAACCCCGACAGCCGCAGAATGATAGTGAACGCCTGGAATGTAGCAGACCTGCCCCGGATGGGATTGAGTCCGTGTCATGCTTTATTCCAGTTTTATGTAGCCAACGGCAAATTGAGCTGCCAGCTATACCAGCGTAGCGCCGATGTGTTTTTGGGTGTGCCGTTTAATATAGCATCGTATGCATTGCTAACCATGATGATAGCGCAGGTTTGCGGATTGGAGCCGGGCGAATTTATACACACCTTTGGCGATGTGCACCTTTACAATAATCATATTGAGCAGGCGCATTTGCAGCTTAGCCGCACCCCCTTTCCGTTGCCCACTATGAGGTTGAACCCGGAAGTAAAAGATCTGTTTGACTTTCAGTATTCCGACTTTACGCTACAGAACTACCAGAGCCACGATGCAATAAAGGCGCCTGTGGCTGTGTAGCGGCATTAGGCGCGTAACTATTATTTACAGCTAAATCAGCATCAATTCGTCAATCATGACCATTTGTTTTATAGTAGCGGTATCAGAGAATAATGCCATTGGTAAAGACAACCAATTGCCATGGCGCTTGCCGGAGGACTTAAAGTTTTTTAAACGTACCACTTTGGGCAAGCCCGTGCTTATGGGTCGGAAAACCTACGAATCGCTGGGCAGGCCGCTACCCGGCCGGCTCAATATAGTAGTTAGCGCCAACACAGATCTGCAACTACCGGAGGGCGTATTGCTCTATAATAATCTGGATGCCGCGGTAGAACGGCTGCAAGCCGAGCAAACCGACGAAGGCTTTATAATAGGCGGCAGCACGCTGTTTGAACAATGTATGCCGATAACGGAAAGAATGTACATAACAAGGGTGCAAACAACAATTGCCGATGCGGACGCTTTTTTTGTGGATATAGACCACACGCACTGGAAGAAAATATGGATGGAAGAACATGCAGCCGACGAGCGTCATGCCTATGCGTACACGTTTGAGCAATATGAGCGTTTAGAAATATGACCGGTACATTGCGCCTGCGCATTACCGCCAACATTTGCCAATAGCTTTAGAAGAACTAATGACCATACACGCTTTTATACAATACCTGATCTATAAACGTAAGTCAAAAGGACGCCACGGCGTACATTCTCCATTTGTGTACACCTTTGTAGAAGAAGCGCTACAGGATAAGAACGGCACGCTGGCGGCTAAAATAGACGGAGCAGACAACTATGCGCAGCAAGGGCATTATGGCCAGCTGGTAACGCGAATAAAAACCCTGTACAACTACCAAAGTCTGATAAAAATACCTCCGCAGACCGACTTAAAGCCTGCCGGCCCATACGATATGCTGCTGTTTAAGTCGGGCGATAACCCTAACTGGCTCGCTGATCTGGAGCAATACAGTTATTTAGCCGCAAACGAAGGCATGGCGATACTGAGTGGCATACATGCTACAGCGCTCCATACGGACCAGTGGCGCCAATGCTGCGACCATAGTAGCGTAACGCTAAGTATAGACCTGTATGGCATGGGGTTGCTACTGTTCAACAAAGATTTTAAAGTAAAGCAGCATTTTGTGCTGAAATACTAATACGCCTTACAATGACCCAAGAACCGCTCGACTTGCTTATGCCTGCAGCCCTGCCTGGCTATCGCGCTTTGCCGGCAGGCGCAAGGGAGCTGCTGCACGATGCGGTAAAAGTGCGAAGGTTGGCAAAAAACGAGCTATTGCTGAGGGAAGGGCAGTATTGCAACGCGTTGTACTTTGTAGCCAGCGGCATGCTGCGTAGCTGGCACAATAAAGACGGTCAGTCTATAAATCTGCATTTTGCGCTGGAAAATACCTGCACAACCAACCTGCAGCAACTCCGCTCGGGCCTGCCTTCCGAGCATAATATTCAGGCATCGGAGGCAAGCGTAGTGTTAGTGATAGAGAAAGACGCGCTGATGCAACTGTATGGTCTGAGCCCAGAAATTAGCGAATGGGGTAGGGCAATATTAGAAATGCTGCTGGATGAACAAGAACAGCAAGCCCGTATGTTTCGGTTGCAATCGGCCAAAGAAAGGTACGATTTTCTGGCTGCACGCCATCCGCATTTATTGCAGCGCGTGTCGCTCACGCAGCTATCGTCTTACCTCGGCATTTCGCGCGAAACCATGAGCCGCATCAGGAGGCCATAGTCCGCTATTTTGTGACATTTGACGCAGGCGCCGCCGCCCGGTATGGCTCACCTTTGCGCTACAAAAACAAAATAAAATGGACAAACAAAGTAATGCAGCCATTATCAATGGCTTCGTAGAAGACATCTGGAACAAACAACAATTTCACCTGCTCGACCAATACCTGCATCCGCAGTTTACAGACCATTCGCTACCGCCGGCTATGCTGCCAAACGCAGAAGGAATGCAGCAATGGATAGCCGCAACAGGAAAGAGCTTTGACCACCAAACACGAATTACGGAATTGATAACCGATGGCGACAGAGCCATAGCGCTTGTAGAGATGCACCTGACCCATACAGGTATGTGGCGCGATCTGGAAGTCACAGGTACAGATGTAATAACAACAGGTTACCGGTATTTTGTGCTGCGCGACGGCCGCATAATAGAGCACAAAGCCCTAATAGACGGACAGGCGATAGAAAACCAGATAAAAAGCGTGGCGCATGGGTGCAAGGCGCACAAATAGCGCCGCCCCTAAAAACAATAAAGCCGGGAGCTATGCGCGACCCGGCTTTATTGGTATGTGTAAGTGATTAATATACGTGCTGGCCGCCGTTGATGCTCATATTGGCGCCCGTTATAAAGTTGGCGTGCTCCGATGCCAGAAAAGACACCAGATAGGCCACCTCTTCAGTGCCGCCCAAACGCCCCATGGGTATTTGCGCTATGATCTGATTACGGATTTCCTCGCGCACAGCCATAACCATATCTGTGCCTATATAGCCCGGAGATATAGTATTTACCGTAACCCCTTTGTTAGCCACCTCCATGGCCAATGTTTTTGTGAAGCCGTGCATGCCCGCTTTGGCCGCAGAATAGTTGGCTTGCCCAAACTGACCGCGCTGACCGTTTACGGAGCTGATATTGATGATGCGGCCGAAGCCCGAATCGATCATGGGGTTGATGACATGGCGGGTGCAGTTGAAAACGCTATCCAGATTGGAAGACATAACTGCGCGCCAGTTTTCCCAACTCATTTTACGGAAAGCCCCATCGCGGGTAATACCGGCATTGTTTACCAAAATAGAAACCGGCCCGATCTCTGCTGTGATTTTTGCAACCATTTTGCCTACAGAATCAAAGTCGGCAACATCGGCCTGATACATGGCAATGTCGTAGCCTTCTTCTTTCAGTTTTTTCTGCCACTCAAGGGCTTTTTCTTCATTTCGGTAGTTGGCTACTACTTTGTAGCCGTCGTCGTGCATTTTTTTGCACATTGCCGTTCCCAATCCTCCGGTTGCGCCGGTTATCAATACAATTCTATGTTCCAGTGAGTTCATAATTATTTTATTTAGTAATCCAAGATAGTAAATCGCATTTCAAAATGAAACTTTTGCGCATAATAATTAGCGTATATTTCTGTTGTTTTTCAATTATGCCTTTTAAATCGCTGATGTTTGCCGCCGAGAGGCTGGAAGCAATTTGTTTTTTCGTTATTTTAGTTGCAGAATCGCCGGCGTACATGGTGCTATGAGTCGTCGGGAAAATATACTAAGCTATGAACGACGCGCCCTTACCGGAAGAGTCTGTTACCGATCTTACCTACCTGTCGCAGTTTTGCGAAGCTGACCCGGAGCGTATGCAGGCATACACACAAATGTATGAGGTAAGTATGGCGGCGTATATGCAAAAACTATCGGCTGCTATTAAGGCGCAAAATCTGGAAGAGTTGTCGGGGCTGCTACATTCTGTAAAACCTAAATGTATGATGATGGGTATGAGGAAGACCAACGAATTACGGGCGGAATTAGAAACACTTTGTAATAGCGGGCAAAACAGCCCGGAGCTATATGCGGGATTAGCTGTTTTTGAACAATATCTTATAAAGTCGGTGGAAGAGCTGAGCGGTAGCAGCAAGCGCTAAATCAGTCGTCGGAAAGGGCTTTTTCTATGTCGCGGCTGGGCACGAGCCAGATGGTAGCTACAGTAACAAACATAGCCGCAGCCAGACCCGGATGAATAAACAATGCCGAAGGCACAGAAAGCGCATATAGCGCCACCGACCATTTGCCCTTCACCGCGCCTTTTTCTATGGCTGTAGTTAGTTTTGTTTCCTCTTTGTAGGTCTTTTTTATGGCATTGCTCAGCAGGGTATACGATATGCCGCAGGGTAGCAGCAGCGCACCATAAACAGCTACCGGTATTCTGTCGAAATTATTGACGCCCATCCAGGCAGTGGCAAACGGTATAAGCGACAGCCAGAACAGCAGGTGCATATTGGCCCACATGATACCCGCCGTTACTCTGCGGGCGGTGTGCATGAGGTGGTGGTGATTGCCCCAATAAATAGCCACAAACACAAAACTAAGCAGGTAAGAGCCAAAAGCCGGCAACAAAGGTTTTACGGCATCCCACGAAACGCCTTTAGGCGCCCTGAGCTCCAACACCATGATGGTGATGATTATGGCAAACACGCCGTCGCTGAAAGCTTCTAATCGGGTTTTGTTCATATATGCGCAAATGCTATTGAGGCAAACATAAGCATAATATGCATTGTGCGCCCATCTGCCTGCGGCATTTAATTTTACCTTAGCGGCATGGCTATTTGTTTCTTTATTGTAGATTTATCGCCCATACCTCTGCGGCTACCCCTATGCAATTGAAGCGAGACCTGACATTGTTGCTGCTAACAGCTCTTACGCTGATGGCTATTGCTTTGTACAACGGTTTTCCGCTGGTGGAGGGCGATACCGGAGCCTATATAGAGCTGGCTATCAACCCCCGCCTTGTACTCGATCGCACCCCGTTTTATGCGCTTTTTCTGCGCGTCACCAGTATGTGGTCGTCGTTGTGGTTTACTGTTTTTGCGCAATGCGCGCTGTTGGGTTGGGCGTTGCTGCGGTTTGCGCGCTTGTTGCTACCAGCATCCAAGCCGGCGCCTACGGCATTGCTGGCCATAATAGTGGCTGCCACTACGGCGTTTACCACTGTGGGGTGGGTGTCGGCCTATCTTATGCCCGATGTGTTTACCGGTATTTTGCTCATAGCCGTAGCGCTAATGCTTACCAATCCTGCTAAGGGCTGGCGCGCCCAGTTGGGCTACTGTGCAGTTATCCTGCTGGCGTTATCCGTCCACAATTCGCATTTTCTGATACTGGCTATTTTTGCCATAGTAGTTATGGCGCGGGCTGTAGCGCGCCGGCAACGGGCGCTAATATGGCGCAGCGCAACGCTGCTGGGACTAAGCGCCTTGATATATATAGGCGTAAGCGGTATGAATGCGGTGAAAAAGCATGAATTTGTTTTCTCGCGCGGCAGCAATGTGTTTATGATGGCCAAGCTGGCCGAAACGGGCATACTGCATGCCTACCTGCACGAAAACTGCGCTACCCAAAACTACCGTATATGTCAGTATAAGCATGAAATACCGGCTACGCTCAACGATTTTTTGTGGGACCAGTATAGCCCCCTGTACAGAATGGGCGGGTGGGACAGCAGCAAGGCCGAATATGCGCAGATAATACACGAGATATTTACCACGCCGCGCTATTCATCGCTGTTTGCGCGCCGCATGGCCACCAATACGCTAAAACAACTGACTCAGATACAAGCGCCCGACAAGTTTACCCCGCAGATGGAAGGCGCCGAACCCTGGAAAAAAGTGCGGCAATACTTTGCCGACGAAGCGAGGGAGTACAACACATCGTTGCAAAACAGGGGGAAGCTCAGCGCTAATGCGCCCAATTTTGTTTATTACGTATTTCTGGCGCTATCGTCGTTGTGGGTGTTGCTGTTTTACTCACGGGTGCGCACGCCCACGCTGCACAGCGTATATGGCTACATTGTATTGTTTCTTGTTATTAATGCGCTGGTGTCGTCTACATTTTCTACGGTCATTTACCGTTTTCAGTATAGAGTTTTCTGGCTGTTGCCCGCTACTAATATTATTGTGATAGCCCGCTACTACTGGCAGGTATTGCAAAACAAATATGCCTTTATGAACCGCCAAACACAAAACGCTGCATAATGAAACTCAAAATTTTGTTTCCGCTTTTGTGTTTTGCTACGGCGCTGCTTATGATAGTGGCGCTGCATAGCGGATATCCGCTGGTGGAAAGCGATACAGGAGCCTATCTGGAGCGCGGCATTATGGGCGGCCTCCCCCCCGACAGGTCGCCTTTTTACGGCTGGTTTATACGGTACACCGGTATGTGGACATCGCTTTGGTTCCCTATCGTCATACAGAGTTTTCTAATAGCGTGGTTGCTGTATAAATATGTGCGCTACTTTGCGGAGGTTAGTCTGGCGGGTATGCGGCCTGCGGCTCTGGGGATAGCGCCGCGCGGCTATGCAGAAGCGCCTGTGGTAAATTTGCCAGCCTTTTATTCATTTATAATGATAATAGTGGCGGCCTTTACCTGCGCTATATGGATAACCCCCTACCTGATGCCCGATGTTTTTACAGCGGCATTGCTGCTTACTACTTTACTTTTTCTTACAGCGCCTACCGGCAGTACAGCGTCGTTGGCGGGTTATGCTACCTTGCTGTATGCGCTGCTTATATTGCACAATTCGCATTTTCCTGTCGTTGTTGTTTTTTCTGGTATTATGGCGGTGTGGGCGGCTATAAAAAAGCACAGCGCTATGCTGAAGCGCAGCGCTGCTATGCTGGGGCTGGCAGGGTTAAGCTGGGTAACGATATGCTCTATAAACTACGGTAACGGTTATGACTTTACCTTTTCGCGGGCAGGGCATGTGTTTATCATGGCGCGACTTGCCGAAACCGGCACGCTTAGTCAGTATCTCGATGAAAACTGCGGTAAGAAAAACTATAAAATATGCCAGTATCGCGACCGGATACCCGATTATTCATGGACATTTTTGTGGCAGTCTGAGAGTCCGCTATACCTAACCGGCGGCTGGGACAGTAATAAGGTGGAGTACAACAATATTATCCACGAGGTATTTACAACGCCGCGCTACCTGAGCCTTTTTGCCCGCAAAACAGCCATAGGCACGCTGCGCGAGTTTGCCTCTATGAGCGTGCAGGAAAAAGCGTTGTCGCAGGAAAAGCTGTCGCTTACGTGGCGATCTGTAGAAAATTTTTATAAAGACGAGTACAATGAATTTGCTTTTTCGCGTCAGGAGACGGAGCGGCTGTTTGCCAACTGGAACAACTATTTGTATTACATTTTTTTTATAGTGAGTTCGGTGTGGATATTGTGCTTTGCATCTTCGTTTCCGAGGCGAATTCAGTTGATTTATGGCGTTATTTTACTATTTTTGCTCGTCAATGCGTTCATTACGTCTACGCTATCTACGATAGTGTTGCGTTTTCAGAACCGCATTTTTTGGGTACTGCCGGCCACCAACGCCCTGCTGATAGCCCGTTATTACTGGAACAGATTTCAGGCCTCGCCAAGCTCCTCAGAAATAAAATAGGGGTAATAAGGAATATTTATTGTTTGCAATTAAAAAGTGTGTTACCTTCGCGAAAATATTTTAGGTATATCATGTTTGCAATAGTAACTATAGCAGGTCAACAATTCAAGGTTAAACAAAATGATGAATTGTTTGTGCATCGCCTGGGCGGCAATGCCGGAGACAAGGTTGAATTTTCAGACGTCCTTATGGTAAGCAATGAAGGTCGTATCTCGGTAGGCAATAATCCTCAAAAAGTTCAGGCCGAAATTATTGACCACCTGAAAGGTGATAAAGTGATCATCTTCAAGAAAAACAGACGTAAAGGCTACCAGAAGAAAAATGGTCATCGTCAGAGCCTTACCAAAATCAGAATCAACGCGATAGCATAATTCGCTGAATTTCAGTATTTTAACCAGTAAATAGCAATAAACAAGAAATGGCACATAAAAAAGGCGAAGGCAGTGTAAGAAACGGCCGGGACTCACACAGCAAAAGACTTGGCGTTAAGATCTTCGGAGGTCAGCCAGCAATATCAGGAAATATCATTCTTCGCCAACGCGGCACTGTTTACCATCCCGGTAACAATGTAGGTCTTGGTAAAGACTTTACTATTTTCGCACTCACAGACGGAATCGTTGAATTCCGCAAAACACGCACCAAAACATTGGTGTCTGTAAAATCTGCCGATAGCGCTGTAGCTACGGCTTAATTTACCACAAACTATTTGCGGTTGCGCGCTATGCAGCAACTAAAAAAAATACCTAAATAAAGAGACTGTGCATAACAGTCTCTTTATTTGTATGTACACCACAGCAGGCGCCCAATGCCAAAATGTTAGGTAATGCACTGTACTGCACGTAAAAACACTAAGTAAGGCGACTTTCAATATAAGTTTTGATTGCATTGTAAATCGCATTATATTTGATGTCTGATATCCTCGTTATGAACAGACATTTTATCCTCGCTTTGCGCAATGTTCTTTGTATAGTACTCCTTTGTATTGCCGGCCGGGCGCAGGCTTCGCACATTTTGGGCGGCGACCTTACCTACGCGCATGTGTCGGGACTGACCTACAAAATAACGCTTGTATTGTATGGCGATTGTAGTACTAGTGGTATGTCCATTTTATCTACAGCCACTCCTCAGATATGCATCTACGAGGGTCCTACGAGCGCAGCAACTTTGGCGCTTAGTTTTGTGTCATCCGCTGAAGTAACACCTCTGTGTGTTGGCGACACTTCGACCTGTGTAGACCCTCTGTCTACTACATCTGGCGTCAAGCGTTTTGTTTATTCGTACACCTACACCCTTCCGCATACTTCTTCGGTATGGCGATTTATTTTCGATGGCAACCTTGGCGTAGCCGGCGCGGCCGGACGCGCTACGCCAATCACTAATATCCTCAGCGGCACCTATCTGAATCTTACAGACACGCTCAATAACATAAGCGTAAACAACACCAGTCCTACGTTAAATGAAATTGAACCACTTCGTTTCTATGTTGGCAGTTATTCTGTTTACAATCCTATGCCTTACGAGCCCGATGGCGACAGTTTATTATTCAGCCTTACAAATGCATTAAATGGCACTGCAAGCTGTGGCGGCACGTCCCCGTCTGTGGTGTATACAGGCACAGCCTGGCCCGGGCAGCCCATCAGCGGAGCTACTCCGCTAATGGTAGACCCTACACGTTTTTATCTGTATCCAAACAACGGTATGCTGGAGTTTGTGCCCACGGCTATGCAGCGCGGCATTATTTTATACAACGTTCGCGAGTTCAGGGGCGGTGTGTTTGTAGGCAGCAGTCAGCGAGAAATGACCGTTAGCGTTGGCATTGGCGCAGGCAGAGTATGCTCAGGTACGCCGACGGCAGGCTCCATAACCCCGGGCACAGCCTGCAGCGGATATATGTATACGCTCAACCTGACCGGCTATTCATGCGGCGTAACGTTTCAATGGCAGAAGTCTGCGGATAGCGTTACGTGGAGTAATATAACAGGCGCTACATCTGACGCTTATTCTTTTTCGGCAACGCTCCCTACCTATTACCGCTGCAAAGTAACCTGCGTTACCAGCGGGTTGAGCGATGTAACGGGCGGCGTTTTTCTTCGCGGTCGCACATCGTCGTCCGGTCTTAACTGCGTTATTATCAATAATCACGATTCTGTGTGCAATCCGCCACAGTTTTATGTAACAACATGCCTTGTATCCGCATTGCAGAAAGTAGTTACTTATTATGGCGACGGTCTTTCTGACACCAATAGCCTAAGCCCTACATACATAAGCAGTGCATTGTTCTCGCACAATTATCCATCCAGCGGAACGTACAGAATCAAACAGATATTGCTTGTTGGCGGTGTGCCTGTCGACTCTTTCGAAACTTCATTTGAATACCATAGCTGTAGATTTTTGCCCATAAAACTCTATTATGATCTGGACAGTAATTGCTCCTTCGGGTCGCTCGACCGCCAGATGTTATTTCCTATGCTCATAAAAATAGATTCTAATGGTATTGCTTTAGATACGGTAAGTGTAACAAGCGGTTACTACTATAAAGCATTGGGCCCGGTAGGTACAATATACACTTTCACCGTATTGTATTGCCCTCCCGGCATTTATGTTTCTTGTCCCACTTCCGGAGGGGTTTCAGATACAATTCAGCCTTACCTGACCGGCTACCCAATAAAGTATCTTGCCTTCCGCACAAGACCGGGGGCTCTTGCAGATTTGTCGATCACGCCTACTGTTTCTACTACCGCCCGCATAAAGCAAAAGGGCTATTTCTACATTGGCAATACCGGATTAGGAGTAACCGTTGCAGATGCACAGCTTACTTTTAGCCCCAAGTATGTTTACACTCCCGGCATTGGTCGTTGCATTCCCGACCCTACTTCGGTTACAGGCAATGTGCTCAATTGGTCGTTGGGGGCAGGCTATGGCTACACCCCGGTTAGCTACTATCTTGATTATAACACTACAATCGGTATGCTTACTTTAGGCGATACCACACATAGCGCCTATCAGGTTACCTCGTTAACTGGCGATATAGATTTGACTAATAACTCTGCTGCACGAATAGATACGGTAAGAACATCGTTTGACCCCAACCAAATATCTGTTAGCCCTACGGGCGTTATTACGTCGGGTACACAACTTACGTATACAATAGAGTTTGAAAACACAGGCAACGATACTGCACACGATATACATATAATGGATACGCTGTCGGACTATGTAGATGTGCGCAGTCTGGAACTGAAAATGGCTACCGCTGCCATGAATATTGCTACCTACCGCGATGGAGGGCACAATATTGTTAAGTTCGATTTCCCCCATATTATGCTGCCCGATTCGTCGCACAGGCCTTATTGCCATGGCATGGTCATCTACAAAATAAACACCCTCGCTGGCCTGCCCGATGGAACTATTATACCCAACCGCGCCGGTATATATTTTGACGATAACGATGTGGTGATGACCAATACAGTAGAGAATGTAATAGGCCGCTACCTGCCGCTGGCAGCCGCCACTACCGGCAATGCCGGAGCAGATCTGTATCCGAATCCGGTAAATGACTACCTGACCATAAATACTGTAGCCAACCAATATGCTACGTTTACTATTACAAATGCCGTAGGCCAAACGCTAATGCGCCAGGAGCTGACTGGAGCAATCCACAAAGCCGATGTGCGCGCCTTGCCTGCAGGCGTGTATTACCTTGCATTGCGGGGTAGTGGCGCTACTGTGGTGAAACGGTTTGTGAAGCTGTAGTTGTTGGCCTCACCCCGGCCCTCTCCAAAGGAGAGGGAGATGTTGTTGTGTGCGTTGGCCTTACCCGACCCTCTCCAATGGAGATGGAGCTGTTGTTGTGTGCGTTGATCTCAACCCGACCCTTTCCAATGGAGTGGAAGGTGTTGTTGTGTGCGTTGACCTCACCCGACCCTCTCCAATGGAGATGGAGATGTTATGGCAAATCGGTTAAAATTCGGCGCAAGTATTTCGTTGCCCCGTTTGGCGCCAAAGTGCTGTTGTTTTATTATTCTTATTTATGAGCTGCGTCCCGTAAGGTCGCAACATTATCTGCATAGCGAAATTAAGTATCTAAATCGTGTTGCGCTCTGTTTGGGCAATAAGGTGATACCTGTGTTTTGGGCAATAGTTGGTATAACCTAATGAGTAACACGATACTGAATAGTTACGGCGCCTGCTTATCTGTATAGCGTAAACTT
>CAZLPE010000095.1:10561-14929 GCA_964561325.1 uncultured Flavipsychrobacter sp. | reverse complement strand
CACCCGCACCACCTAAGCCCACAAAATGCAACTTAGTGGCAGGCTCATTATTTATAAATTCCGGGAATTAGCTAACGGGGAAAATCAAACCTGTGCTTGTAGCTGCAATTCCTTTTATAAAATCCATTCTGTTCATGTACATGGTTCTTTCGGCCAAAAGTAAATGCAATGAACGCCAAACTATGTCGCTCTGAATAGTATGGATAAATAAATTAGTCTTCAGAAAGTTGCAAACTATACTGCGACTTTAAGGAAGTATAAGATAAATATAGTGTACCCCCTACGCGCTCTTCAGCGTTGGGTCGGCTACGGCGGCTGCTTTGGCCGATGGATACCATGCAGCCAATAGACCTACTACCAGTATGGTGCCCAGCGCCACCACAAAATCGGTCCAGCTCATGATAACGGGGTAGGCGTCTACCACAAAGCTGCTGCCCATTTTCAGCAGGCCAAAGTATTGCTGCAGTCCGCATACTACAGCGCCCAGCGCTATGCCCGCCACGCCGCCTACTGCCGACCACAATATACCCTCGAGCAAGAAAATGCCGCGTATGGCGGCAGCCTCGGCGCCCATGGCGCGGAGTATGGCTATGTCTTTTTGCTTTTCGAGGGCCAGCATGGTGAGCGCCCCCACCATATTGAACGAGGCAATGAGCAGCACTAACACTGTAATAGCATAGATCACCCATTTTTCGGCGCCCATTACGCTGTACATCGTTTTGTTTTGTTCGTATCTGGTCTCTACCTTATATCCGTTGCCCAAAATGCCCTGTATAGCCGCTTTTGTTTTGCTGGTCAGTCGGGCGTCGGTTTTTAGCTCTATGGCCGAATACTGGCCGCGCGCATGAAACAGTTCTTGCGCCATAGCCAGCGGCGCCAGCGCATAGCGGTTGTCGAAATCGTCTTGTATCTTAAAAATGCCGGCAGGGTATAGCTTCAGCGAGGTAAATGCGGCCAGCGGATTGAGGCTGGGGTTTACCACCTCGGGGTTGGGATAGTTTACCTGTATGTACGATACATTGTCTACATCGGCTCCCAGCTCTCTGATGATGTGCGCGCCCAGTATGGCCGTATTGGGGTTTTGGCGCACTGTATCGTCGCCCTCTACTACAAATTCTTTTAGGGCGTTTACCAAAAAGTAGTCGTTGGTAATGCCTTTAAGCGTTATTATTTTTTGTTGTTCGTTGTGCAGCACAAACACATTGTCTTCTATTGTTCCGCTCATGTGCAGGGCGCCCGGGGCCTTGCGCATGGCGGCCAGGCGGGCGCTGTCTATGCTAAAAAATTTACCCCGCGCAGCGCTGACGCGCAGGTCGGGGTAAAAACTATTGTACTGATCTTTTACCAGCCCCTCAATGCCATTGAACACCGAAAAAGCCACTATCATAGCGGCGGTGCTCACCGCTATAGCCACCATGCTGATGCGCGACAGTATAGGTACGGCATTGCCGCTGCGCTTGCCGCGCAGATACCTCCATGCCAGTCGCGCTATGAGTGGGTAGTTCATCAGGGTTTGGGCGTGGTGGTAGCCTGGGCTATGCGTTCTTCTTCTATTTTTTTAAACAACTGTTCCATTTTAAACACATGGTCCAGCGTATCGTCGTTGTAAAAAGTTAGTTCGGGCACGCGGCGCAGTTGGTTTTTTATGCGTTGGCCCAGCAGTTTGCGCCATTCCCAGCTACGTTCTTTTATTTTATACAGCAGCGCCGATGTATCTTTTACCTGAAAGAGGCTCAGATATATTCTTGCCTCCAGCAGGTCGGGGGTTACCATTACTTTAGATATAGATACCATGCCGCCGTCTACTATGTTCATACCCTCGCGCTGAAAAATATCGCTCATTTCCTCCATTATCAGCTTGCCTACCTGCTTCTGCCTTTTATTTTCTTCCATTATAATATGCTATTACGCTGCAAAGGTACCTGATTTTAAAATGTGAGCAGATAGGTAGCGCTTATTAATTTGCCGCCCGCCAACCGAAGCAATGTATCAGACTTGTAAAATCTTAAATGAAAAAGAATATTCACCCAATATTCCTTAAATTCGCTGCACATTCTGGTATATGAGAAAACAACTTTTGGCGCTTGCCGGCGGAATATTGCTACTGGCAAGCTGTGAAGAAAAAGCGCCGATCATCAATTTTTCTGATTCGGTAAGCGTAGATACCACCTATATGGAGGCAGCGCCCGCTGCCGCCGACCCCCATGTGGTGCTGATAGAGGAGTATACCGGCGCCAAGTGTTCTAACTGCCCCGCAGGCCATGTGCAGCTGGAGGCCTTAGAGACGGCAAATCCCGGTAGGCTGATTGTAATATCGTATCACGAAACCAATAATTCGCTAACCATACCGCCTTATTCAGAAGGCGCCAAGTACGACTTCCGGTCAGACACGCCCAATGTGCTTGCTACCGCTATTACCGGCACTACGGTAGGCAGCTTGCCCAGCGCATTTGTAGACCGCAGCCCTACGGCAGGCACGCTCATACTTTCGCGCGGGTCGTGGTCAGACGCCTTCAACCGTCAAAAAGCGGTGTCCGACTCTGTGAATATGAGTATAGCCAGCGCCTTCGATGCCGCATCGGGTAAGTATAAGATAACGGTAACGGTGAAATACACAGCGCCCGTAGGCTACAAGCACAACCTGACGCTGGTATCGCTGGAAGACGACATAGTAGATGTGCAGGAGTATCCCGGCTATCCTATCGGGCCGTTCGAGAGCGGTTTCGATACAGCCTATAAGTTCAAAGGCGTGTTCAGAGAAATGATCACCGCCGCGCCGCTTGGCGACCCGATACTCGACACAATGGCCGTGAAGCAGGCAGGCAGAGTATATCGCCGCACCTACACCTACACCCCAAAAACTACTACGCCCGCAATTGTGCCCGCTAACTGCCGCATAGTGGCATTTGTGAACAGCGTCAACTCGGCATCGGGCGACTATCGCGTGCTGCAGGCAGTAGAAACCAAGCTGGTACCCTAAAAATAAACTTGACTTTACATCAATAGCTAATATTACAATAGCCGCTGCCGCTGGGTAGCGGCTATTGTAATATTAGCGTATCTTGACCGACAAACTATACGCCAAATGAATAAACGCAACCTTGCTATGCTTTATATTGCCCTGCTGGGCGGCGTTGCGGTTTCTACTGTAGGCTCGGCGATTACCGAACCCAATAGCGCTGCCTTGCAGGTTTCGGCTTTGCTACTTGTAGGCGCCGCCTGTCTTGCCCTACAATGGCTGGTATGGCGAAAATACTGGGAGCTTTTTTTAACGCCAAAGAGTTCGCCTTTTTTTAAGCGCCGCCCGGTTTTAGCATTGTTTCTTTCATCTGTTATTGGTTTGGCGGCAGGCGTTGCCATGTATGTTGTTATCAAGTAGCGCCGGCGCTATTTTAAATTCATCAGTTCGGCATAGCTCATTATGCGGTAGGGGTGGGTAGTGTCGGTATAAAAATACCGGCTATCTATAGCATTGGGGTCGGTAGGTGCGTAAAGGTATATAGCCTTGGGTGTGAGCAAATACTGCTGTATATCCTGTTTATACCTTTTCACAAACAAAAACGTTCGCTGCGGCTTATCGCCATCCATAGCCGACTGTAGCAGCGTTTCTATACCCATAGACCAGTCTTGAATATACAGCTTATCGAGCATAGGGTCTGAATAAATGGCTAGCTTGGTTATGCCGTGTTTGCTCATTTGTGCAAACACCATTTCTTTAAAGTGGCTGCGCCATAAAAAAGCCGGAGCTGCCTGAGCTATGAAGTATATGCGCACAGCAAATACGCAGGCAACGGCTGTAGCGCTCCACAACCTATGTATGCGCGGCAGCGCTGTAAGCGCCAGCGGAGCGGCAATAATTATACCCAGGCTTTGCCATTCGGTTTCTATATGATACAGATCAAGCGTGGCTGGCTCGTGCCCGTAAGTGAGCCCAATGATAATGATGTAGCCCAGCGTAGCTGCAAAGCTCCACCATGCCAGCCCCCTGGCTTTAGTATACACCAGCGCAGACATGCCCGATATAAAAACTATAATACTCGCCCAATAGTTGGTAAGGCAACGCTGAAAAAACAGCGTAACAACAGGCGTGCTGAACGAGTCGATGATATCTTGCAGCGAAAAATGGGTGACGCCATGCAGGTGAGCATCGTCGTAGCCAGACTTGCCAAAGGCAAACTTGATAACAGGCAGCAACAGCAAAATGCAGGTAAGAAGTATGGTGTCTTTTTTAGGAAACGGCCATCTGTTTTTTTCTATTATCAGGTAACCCCATAAAAAAAACAACGGAATAACTACAATATAATGGGTAGAAATGGCCAGCCCGCCCAACACTACAAACACGGGCAGCAACACCAGCTTGCTAACGCG
>CAZLPE010000095.1:0-10461 GCA_964561325.1 uncultured Flavipsychrobacter sp. | reverse complement strand
CCCATACTTACCGCCGCCAACAATCCTATAGCCGGCGAGCGTTTTCAAGTGGTTGCTACAGATACTTTTTCTGTTGGGCCAACAGGCGTTGGACTGATCTGGAACTTTGATACCCTGTCGAATTATGGCACAGACACCCTTGCCATAACAACATGTAGCGCCACAGCCTATTGCGCCGATTTTCCGGGCGCAGTATTGGCGTCGTACAACGTTTCCATCCCTGCGTTGGTGTCTTATTTTACGCCATCTTCATCAGGAGTATCGTTCTATGGCGCGTACAATACGGTGCCTATGTCTTATACCAACCAGGAAGATTTGCTGCATTATCCGCTTACCTACAACGACTTTTATGCCGATTCGTTTTATTCGGTATTTACATCGGCAGGCTATACCTACTACCGCAAGGGTTTTGTAACCGTAAAAGCCGACGCTTACGGCACGCTCAACCTACCATATGGCAGCTTTCCCAATGCGCTACGCCTAAAGACCACCGAAATCTTCGGCGACAGCACAAGCACAGGTGGATCGCCCTATATATGGCATTACAACAGCGTAGCTTATGCCTGGTATGTGCCGGGCTATCACATGGAGTTGTTAGGCATAAATCGCATGTACCGCAACTCTATGCTCACTACCGTTTCCACTTACTATACGGTACAGCCGCCAGTTGGGCTGCCGCCTGTATGCACCAGCGACGGTCCATCGCAAATATATCCCAATCCGGCTGTCAATGAATGTACAGTATACAATCCCGCAGGCTTCGAGGCTGGTTCGTACCTGTCTGTTATAGGTATAGATGGCCGTGAAGTAGCCAGCTACGATCTGCATGGCACAAAGGTAACACTGCCTGTTGCACAGCTAATGCCCGGCCTGTATCAGTGCCGTATCAATCGCATAGGCCGTGAAACGCAGGTTATGAAGCTGGTGGTGGCGAGGTAGTTAGAAGGTGATTTGGTTACCCTCCACGAGTTTCGTTTGGTAATCTTCCTGAAACGTAGCGCGCATTGAGTTGGATGAAGCCATCGTTGGGTAGCTTTTGCCGGATTTAAAACAGATTACTGCGATTAAATCGAGTGGTTGCGACAGAGCGTTATTTTGTCTGAAGAATTCAATCGTTGTTGCTATTTGTTTAGCGGCTATTGTCCTGTTTTCGTTTCTTCTTTTTGTTTTTACACTTTTTATTTCAACAAAAACCATTTTGTTATCGTCGAAAAGCACACAATCACACTTTTGGTGAGATTTGTCGAACAGACAAGCGTCGGTTTTTATCAGGCATATATTTTTCTTATTGCTGTTAACGACCGATAATTGAGCATCCCCCTTTTCTGTAAGTAGTTTTACAGGCTCCTCGTTGTCGGTATCCCATACAAAAAAAAGTTCCCTGCTTGTTTCTATATAAGAACTTGGTACTTCACACGTTGATCGGTGTGTGAACTTACAGTCGCCAAATGTGTTTTTAAGCAGTTCTATGTTCATCGCGCCAATTCCATTAAAGCTTCAAAATCATCATTTATCTCATCGCTCGAATCATCTATGTAGTTGTCTTCAATCAGTCCGGTTTTGCGGTTGAAAATTGACTCAGCACGGCCGTCTTTTATTTGGTAGGCAGTGAAATTAGTTGGGTTGATGTCCGTTTTTACAATCTTCTTAACCATAATATCTATAGCATTGTGTTGTTTGTAAAACGCTATGCCATCTTCTGCCTTGCCTTGTTTTATTGCTAATTTTTGTTTCACCTTAAATGCATACAGCAAGTTATTTAATGCAGATAATATGTATGGGCTATGCGTGGTGTATGTATGTATTGTACCAAAATCTTCAAAATTTGAATCATTGCGTGTTGATTCTAAAATTTTGATAAGAGCATATTGTGCAGTGGGGAATATATTCATTTCTGGTTCTTCAATCACAAAAGACCTGTGATTGAATTTATGAAGTTGCGATTGAATCGAAGATAATATTGGTACCACGCTTTGAATACCAGAAGCAGCTTCGGTTAATAATATACTCTCTTTTTTGTTGATGAATATCTTGTCTATACCATTGACAACTTGATATGTTAGCCCCTTCTTGATAAACGATAAATCAATCTGGTCAATCTGTAATTTCTCCAATTCTGCCCCGAAAGATAAAATGTGGGCTGGGATTGGTACTTTGTTTTTAATCAGATTTAACGATGAATTTTTTATTATGTTAATAAAATTACGCTCAGATGGTATGTATAAAGCCGTGCTATCACTAAGGAATTGTTCTATGACTTTAATAGCCTTTAATAGCTCAACAATGATGTTTTCACTGATATTGTGTGAAAAAAACATTTTAGGGTTGGTGTTGTATTTATTAGAGCCGGTTTCTTGATTTTCAGTTAATATTTTGTGGGCTATTATACGGAATAGGATGAATTTTTCCGATAAATTGCTAAAGTTTTGTGATATCTTAAGCCTGTGTTCGTCGAAATTAGAGATTAATTGCTCTGTTTCAACTATTAAGTTGAATAATTTGGGTGTGTATTGTATGGTTTGGTTTTCGTAGCTAATACAATGTAGTTCTGAGTCAAAAACGATTTTAGTATTCTTTTTAAGGAAAGAGCTAATGTTATACTCTTCAAATACTTCAACTATTTCTGCATAAGTAGGCGAAGTTGCAAACGAGTTATGTTCGCCGTTTAATTGTGTTTTGTAAAAAAACTTCCTCGGCGCTTTGAAGATGGTAAATATTTTAGCAATAGCGCTCTTACCAGAAGCTTGCGGTCCGATAAAAACGTTTACGTTTCTGAGGGTTAGGTTTACATTTTTTATTGGGCCAAAATCTTTGATCTGCAATTTTGATTCCATGCGTTGCGCTTTTTTACAAAGGTATTTTATAACGTCAATATTGTACTTTCTGATTTTCCCGCTATCCCCCGGTCGCGCATCGTCCTCCGCTCGCTTTCGTCCGCATAATACTGTATTTTGCGGGCGCAATTTATTTATCATGGCTTATCAGAAAAAGCTTTTACAATTTATACCTATAGCAGCTTCTGTAGCGCTTACTGTTGGGTGCAACAATCAGCCGGAGCAGCCTAAGGAACAGCCTGCCGCCACTGCGTGGGCTATGCCCAAACAAGTTCCCGCGTTTGATGCCGATAGCGCGTATCGACACATAGAGCGGCAGGTGGCTTTTGGCCCCCGGGTGCCGGGCACGCCGGCTCAGCGCAAGTGCGCCGACTATATGGAGGCGCAACTAAAAATGTATTGCGATACGGTATACAAGCAAGATGTAAAAGTAAAAGCCGGCGATGGGCAAATGCTGCCGTGCATCAATTTGATAGGCGTCATAAATCAGGCTGCTACCCGACGCATACTGCTGCTCACCCACTGGGATAGCCGCCCGTGGGCCGATCAAGACACTGCAAATACCGACAAACCCATATTGGCCGCCGACGACGGAGGTAGCGGAGTGGGCACGCTCATAGAGCTTGCCCGCCAGCTAAAAGGGGCGAAACTACCGGCAAACATCGGGGTGGATATACTACTGACCGATGTGGAAGACTATGGTAATTCTGAAAAATGGGGCGAAGATTCTTATTGCCTGGGCACTCAGTACTGGGCTACTCACCTGCACCTACCCGGTTATAAAGCCGATTATGGCATACTGCTGGATATGGTAGGCGCTAAGGGCGCTACCTTCCCCATGGAGGGTTATTCGAGCGAGGTGGCCGGAGGCGTGCAGCAAAAGGTTTGGCAGGCGGGCGCTCATGCCGGATATTCTTCGTTTTTCGCCTACGTAGCAGGTCCGCCCATTACCGACGACCATGTGCCGGTAAACAAACTGACCGGTATAAAAACCATAGATATCATCAATATGTCGTTCGACCCGGAGCGACCATTTGCCACCCACTGGCACACCCATGCCGATAATATGACTGTAATAGACAAGGCCACACTGAAAGCTGTGGGGCAGACCCTGATTCAGGTTGTTTATGAGGAACAGGCAAATTTATAATCGCCGCTGTAGTAAACAAACAACCCGGAGATGGGGTGTCTCCGGGTTGCGCATCATCTTAGTTGCCGTATAGTTATTCCATATCCATTTCCACAAGCTCGGGGGCTTGTCCCAATACTTCTTTTATGCCGCCCTCTACGCTGGCCACAAAATGAAAACCGCACGACTTCAGAAACGATGCCGCTATCATAGAGCGGTAGCCGCCGGCGCAGTATATGAGCCATTTTTTATTCTTGTCCAGCGTTTCGTATTTTGATTTCAGCATGTTCAGGGCTATGTGCGTAGCGCCGGTCATGCGGTGTTTCAGTACTTCGCGTCTGTTACGAACGTCCAGCAGATCGTAGTTTTCTATTTCCAGTAGCGCAGTGCAGTCAGCGCCCGTAAAAGTCATTATTTTATCGTAGGGGTCGTTAGCCGCAAAGTAAGCCGTCATGCCGCCATCCAGATAGCCCTGCACATTTTCAAAACCTATGCGCGCCAGTCGTTCTATGGCTTCTTTTTCTTTGCCTGCATCGGTTACCAGCAGCAGCGGCGTGGCGGCGTCTATCAGCGTGCCTACCCATACCGCAAAATCGCCGTTGAGGCCTATGTTGAGCGCACCGGTAATAAACCCAGCTGCAAACTCCATGGGGTTGCGTGTGTCGAGCACAAGCGCGCCGCCGCGTTGCAACGCGGTGAATGCCGCAACCGATAGCGGCTTGAGGCTTGAAGCCAGGACATCGTCGAACGAACTATAACCCTTCCTGTTGATAACTGCATCGGTAAAAAAGTAACCGGGTATCATAGGCAGGTCGGTAGTTACTGCTTCTATAAAGGCGTCTTTATCCTCTATAAGCATAGCATAATTGCCTGTTTTTTGTTCGCCTATTGTGGTATAAGAGCTACTGCCAATGTTTTTGCCGCAAGCCGACCCCGCGCCATGACCCGGGTAGACGATAATATTATCTGGCAGGGTCTTGATTTTATTTTGCAGCGAATCGTAAAGCATGGCCGCAAGGGTTTCTTTGGGCAGATTGCCGCTAAGCAAATCAGGCCGGCCTACGTCGCCCACAAATAGGGTGTCGCCGGTAAAGACCGCTTCTTTTGCGCCATGCTCGTTGAGCAGCAGGTAGCAGGTGCTCTCTATAGTATGACCCGGCGTGTGCAGTATTTCGATAGCGGCTTTACCCAGACGCAGCAATTCGCCATCGTCGGCTACATACACTTTGTAGTCTGGCGTAGCGCCCGGACCAAACACAATGGTTGCGCCCGTTTTGTTGGCAAGATCAAGGTGTCCGGACACAAAGTCGGCATGAAAGTGCGTCTCCAGTACGTACTTGATGGTAGCGCCGCGGTCGGTAGCCAGCTTTATGTAGGGCTCGGGATCTCTTAGCGGGTCTATTACCGCTGCTTCACCGCCTGCCTCTATGTAGTATGCTGCATGAGCCAGACAATTGGTATATATCTGCTGTATGTACATATGCTTTGTTATTTACTCAATGACACTTAAAGTATTCGAAAGGTTCTTTGCAGTCGTTGCACTGATATAGCGACTTGCATGCCGTAGACCCAAAACGACTCAACATGACTGTGTTTTCAGAATGGCACCTCGGGCACTCTATTATGTTGTGGTGAAACACATCCTGATTGCACGACGAGTGCAACGGCGGGGCTATGCCATAGCGCTTCATTTTCTCTTTTGCTTCGCCGCTCATCCAGTCGGTAGTCCAGGCCGGGTGATACACCAGCGACACTTTTGACGGGAAAACGCTATTGGCGTCCAGCGTCATTTTTATATCCTGCGCTATAATGCCCATAGCCGGGCAACCGCTGTAAGTGGGCGTCAGCAGCACTTCGTAACCTGCATCGCTTATCACCACATCTCTCAGCATGCCCATTTCATAAATACTTACCACTGGTATTTCGGGGTCGGGTATTACAGATAGCATTCTGAATATGTCCTCCTTAGTATGTGTAGACCTTACCATGTTGCTTCGGGATAAGCGCGTTGCAGGTATTGCATTTCAGACAATATATGACCCAGATATTCGGTATGTACGCCCTTGCGTCCGCCTGTTTGCATGTATCCGTCGGCGGGCATAGTCAGGGTGGCTTCTTTCAGCACATTTTCTATATATGCTTTCCAGCTTGCCTGCACAGGCGCCATGTCTACAGCTACGTTTTTATCTTGCAGCAGCGCGTCGGCTTCGTCTGTTTCAAACATTTCGCCGGTATACATCCACAATGCATCTATTGCGGCTTGCATGCGGTGGTGGCTTTCTTTAGTGCCGTCGCCCAGGCGCAGCGTCCAGTCGGTAGCGTGGGTCATGTGGTATTTTACCTCTTTCAGTGTTTTTGCAGCAACGGCGCTCAGCGTTTCGTCGGCGCTTTTGCGCAATTCTGTAAAGAAATAATATTCGTAAGTAGCGTTGAGCAACAAACGGGCTATTGTATATGCAAAGTCGCCATTAGGCAATTCAAGCATCAGGTTGTTGCGAAACTTGCGCTCGCCGCGGCGGTATGCCAGCTCATCGTCTGTGCGGCCGCTGCCGTCTACTTGTCCGGCATAGGTTAGCAAGGCTTGCGCTCTGCCGGTCATATCGAGTGCAAAGTTGGTCAGCGCCAGATCTTCTTCCAGCAAGGGCGCATTGCTGCACCACTCCGACAAACGGTAAGATTGTATCAATGCATTGTCTCCAAGTCTGAGACAATAATTATATAACGCTTCTTGATGTGTCATAATATGGCTGTTTTTTAGATGGCCTTTGCGCCTTCCGGCATTACATAAAAGGTGGGCAAACGATACACTTTGTCATTTGCAGGGTCGAAAAACATATCGCTGTCATCGGGGTTCGATGCCGTAATGCTCTCTGTAGGGGCTACCCATATACTGGTGCCTTCGCCGCGGCGGGTATAAGTGTCGCGGGCATTCTGCAGCGCCATTTTACTGTCCGATGCGTGTACGCTACCGGCATGTATATAGTTGGCGCCAGACTTAGCTTGTATAAACACTTCCCATGTTGCTAACTGAGAATCCTTTGTCATGATCTTGTTATTATGAGTGAAGTAATTGTTTTTCTTTTTTTAATCTGTAGGCTTCGGCTGCTTCGCGCACCCATGCGCCCTCTTCGTGTACTTTTACATGGTGCGCCATGCGTTGCTTGTTGCAAGGGCCGTTGCCGCCAATCACCCTGTAAAACTCGTTCCAGTCTATAGAGCCATGGTCGTAGTGGCCCGTGGCTTCGTTCCATTTCAGGTCTTTGTCGGGTATGGTAAGTCCTATTACTTCGGCCTGCTGCACCGTTTTATCTATAAACTTCTGGCGTAGTTCGTCGTTAGAGTGACGTTTGATTTTCCATTTCACCGCATCGCCGGTGTGCGGAGATTCGCTGTCGTGCGGGCCAAACATCATCAGCGATGGCCACCACCATCTGTTCATAGCATCCTGCGCCATTTCCTGCTGGTCTTTTGTGCCCTTCATCATCTTGGCCATTATCTCGTAGCCCTGACGCTGGTGGAAGCTCTCTTCTTTGCAAATGCGCACCATAGCGCGGCTGTATGGGCCATATGATGTGCGCTGTAGCGATACCTGATTTACAATGGCGGCTCCGTCTACCAGCCAGCCAATGGCGCCTATATCGGCCCAGGTAAGGGCGGGGTAGTTGAAAATGTTTGAGTACTTAGCCTTGCCGGTATGCAACTGATGTATCATCTCATCGCGTGAGATACCCAGTGTTTCGGCGGCGCTATACAGGTACAGGCCATGGCCGCCTTCGTCCTGTATTTTTGCCAGCAATATTTGCTTGGCGCGCAGGCTTGGGGCTCGGGTTATCCAGTTGCCCTCGGGCTGCATACCTATCACTTCCGAGTGCGCATGTTGCGACATTTGCCGCATCAGGTGTTTGCGGTAGGCATCGGGCATTTTGTCTTTGGGCTCTATTGCATCGCCCCTGTTTATCTTCTCCTCAAAGTTCTTCAGCAATTCCTCATGAATCTTATCAGTTTTTTCTAATAGTTCCATATCGTTGATGTTTATGATTGTAATAGATGTTGTGTTCTGAGGTAGGCGGCAAGCATTTGTTTAAAGCGTACCGCGGCGTTCCTGTTCTGCTTCTATCGATTCGAACAATGCCTGGAAGTTGCCCTTGCCAAACGAACGCGCCCCTTTGCGCTGTATGATTTCGAAAAACAGCGTAGGACGATCTTCAACAGGTTTCGTGAATATTTGCAGCAGGTAGCCTTCTTCGTCGCGGTCTACCATTATACCCAGGCTTTTCAGCGTGGCCATGTCTTCGGCAATTTCGCCTACGCGCTCGCCTACGGTGTCGTAGTATTTGCCCGGCACATATAAAAACTCTACGCCGCGTTTCCTCATTTCAGATATGGTAAACACAATATCATCTGTAGCAACAGCTATGTGCTGGCAACCGGGGCCGCCATAAAAATCGAGGTATTCTTCTACTTGCGACTTCTTCAATCCTATAGCAGGCTCGTTTATCGGGAACTTGATACGGCCGTTGCCATTGGTCATTACCTTGCTCATAAGAGCGGTATATTGAGTAGAAATGTCTTTGTCGTCGAAGGTGACAAGGTTGGCAAAACCCATTACGTTGGCGTAAAAGTCGGCCCATTTGTTCATAGCGCCCAGCTCTACGTTGCCCACCATGTGGTCTATATACTTTAGTCCGCACGAGCCGGGATTGTACTCAGACACCCACTTTTCGTAGCCCGGCAAAAACACGCCGCCGTAGTTTTTGCGCTCTACAAAAATGTGTACCGTGTCGCCATAGGTGCGAATGCCGGCTTTCACTACTTCGCCTGTAGCGTCGCTTTCTACCATTGGTTCAAAATATACCTCGGCGCCGCGCTCTGTAGTCGCTTTAAAAGCTTCGCGGGCATCGTCTACCCACAGCGCTATTACCTTTACACCGTCGCCATGTTTTTTTATGTGGTCGGCTATGGGGCTGTCGTTTACCAGCGGAGTGGTAAGTACCAGCCTTATTTTATCCTGCACCAATACGTACGAGACGCGGTCTCTCACCCCTGTTTCCAGTCCGGCATAGGCCAGCGACTGAAAACCAAATGCTGTTTTGTAATAGTGAGCCGCCTGCTTGGCATTGCCTACATACAACTCTACATAATCGGTGCCGTTGATAGGCAAAAAATCCTGCGCTTTATCGAAGATCTTTTCTATTCCGTAATTGTAATTGGTTACGCTTTTCAGATTGTGGGTAGTCATATAATTTGATTGTTTATTCTGTTAACCATGATTTGTAATAGCCGTCTACTTCTATTTTCAACGCTTCTTCGGTAATCATCACCGGGTTGAAGGGGTCTATCATCACAGCCAGTTCTTTTGTTTCTTTCTGGCCAATACTGCGCTCTATTGCGCCCGGATGCGGGCCGTGTGGAATGCCGCCGGGATGCAGCGTAAACTGTCCTGCTTGTATGTTATTGCGGCTCATAAAGTCGCCGTCTACATAATACAGTATCTCGTCGCTGTCTATGTTGCTGTGGTGGTAGGGGGCGGGTATGGCCAGTGGGTGGTAGTCGTAAAGGCGAGGCACAAACGAACACACCACAAAATTGCGGCTCTCGAATGTCTGATGGATTGGCGGCGGCATATGTATACGACCGGTCAATGGCTCGAAATTGAAAATAGAAAATGTATAGGGATAATGATATCCGTCCCAACCGGCTACGTCGAATGGATGGTTGGCATAAGTGTAGGGGAACATCATGCCTTTTTTCTTGATGTAGATATCAAATTCGCCCTTTATGTCGTAAGTTTTCAGATCGACCGGACGTTTTATATCGCGCTCGCAAAATGGCGAATGCTCCAGCAACTGACCAAAATCGTTGCGATACCTGCGGGGAGTGAATATAGGATCGAACGACTCGATGTACAGCAACATATTGTCGGTAGTATCGAACACTATCTGGTATACGGTGCCGCGGGGAATAACTATGTAGTCGCCGTATTTGAAAGGTAATGTGCCATACATGGTATGCACCATGCCGCTACCGCGATGAACAAAAAGCATTTCATCGGCATCGGCATTTTTATAAAAATATTCAGTCGATTCCATTGGCGCAGCAAGCCCTATGTGCATAGCTGCATTTACAAACAGCGTTTTGCGGCTTTCCATATAGTCGGCGGTAGGCGCAATTTTGAAGCCGTTGAAACTCATTGCATTCAGGCCGTTTTCTATCGCCACTTTGGGCTGCACCGAATAGGGCTTACCTTTTTGCTTAACCCTTGTAGGCGGGTATAAATGATAAACCAACGACGAAAGGCCGGCAAAACCTTGTGTGCCCACCAGCTCTTCCTGATACAGTTCGCCATTGGGCTGGCGACTTACAATATGGCGTTTGTCGGGTATTGTTCCCAGTGTATGATAAAATGGCATGTATATAAATTTGAGTATGCAAACCTACCCAGCAGGCAATGGCAGGGCTATGACTATAGGCATAAGTCGGTATGATTTTGGTCAGAAA
>CAZLPE010000094.1:0-14981 GCA_964561325.1 uncultured Flavipsychrobacter sp. | reverse complement strand
TTGTTGCCGCTGTTGTTGGCCTCATTATGGGCGGCATACAGTCGCTTAGCCGCTCCACCTATTCCAAGCTCATGCCCGAGACCCACGATACCGCCTCCTACTTCAGCTTTTACGATGTTACTGAAAAGCTCGCTATCGTTATCGGCATGCTGTCGTTTGGGGTTATAGACAGCATTATGAATATGCGCAGCGCAATAGTGGCGCTCATTACATTTTTTGTGGCGGGGGCTATTGTTTTGTACCTTGCCATAACAAAACAATCAGCGCTGTCAAAAAACGAATAACTGCGCGACAATACAAGTTAGCCAACAATAAAACAACAATATCATGAAACTACATGCAATAAACGCAGGGCATTTTAAACTGGATGGCGGCGCTATGTTTGGCGTAGTGCCAAAATCTATGTGGAACAAGGCCAACCCAGCCGACGAAAACAATATGTGTAGCTGGGCTATGCGCTGCCTGCTAATAGAACACGGCAACCAGAAAATACTGATAGACAACGGCATGGGCGATAAGCAAGATGCCAAATTTTTCAGTCACTATTACCCGCATGGCGAAGACAGTATAGCAAAAGGCCTCGCTGCGCTGGGCTTTACCGCCGACGATATAACCGATGTATTCCTCACACACCTGCATTTCGACCATTGCGGCGGCTCTATAAAGCGCGACGGCGACAAACTGGTACCGGTGTTTAAAAATGCACTCTACTGGACCAACCGCCAACATTGGGATGCTGCATTAGCGCCCAACGAACGTGAACGCGCCTCGTTTCTGAAAGAGAATATTTTGCCCATACAGGAAAGCGGACAGCTACGGTTTGTGGAAACCGCCGACGGCGAAGAATGGATGCCCGGTATAAGGATACGGTACGTAAACGGCCATACAGAGGCTATGATGCTGCCGCAGATTGCATACAAAAACACCACCGTATTTTTTTGCGCCGATCTCTTCCCGAGCACAGCCCATATATCGCTTCCATGGGTTATGGCCTACGATATGCGCCCACTGGTAACACTCAACGAAAAAGCCAAAATACTCAACGAAGCTGTAGCTAACAACTGGACGTTGTTTTTTGAGCACGACCCGGTTAACGAATGCTGTTCCTTGTCGCTCACCGAAAAAGGCGTGCGCGTTAAAGAGATTTTGAAGCTGGCTGCGCTATAGCTAACCTTGTGCTGAAAGCGCGGCTTAATAATATGTTTATTTATCTGCACCAGCCGATAATAGCTGAGTGCAGATAAATAAACACTGTTCATCTACCGGAATGCTACATACCGGAGGTTTCTTCTAATATGTCCACACCACCTGCACTGCACATTGATGCGCTTACAAGCTGCAAAACTCAACATTACCAGCTCCCCTATCATTTTTACTCGAATCAATAAAACCACCATTTCGTCATATCCTGCTTTTTATGTGCGACAATTTGTCCCAAAATGCGTATTGGCAAAATAATTGATAAAGCTTAAGACACTATGTTTTTCAAAAAAAAGAAGCGTATGAATGATAACACAAATGCTGCGGCAGAAAATGCCGACAACATGTCACAAAACCATGATCAACTTGTAGATGTTGGCCCTAACGATACTACAGCCGAAATAGAAGAGATTGAGTCTGAAAATATGGAGGGTTCGGATGAAGTAGCCAAACTAAAAGCAGAGGTGCTGGAACTTAAAGATAAACACCTGAGAATGGTGGCCGAATTCGATAATTTCAGAAGGCGCACTGCTAAAGAACGCATAGAAATGACCGCTACCGCCAGCAAAGAGGTGCTACAATCATTGCTTGTGGTGCTCGACGACGTAGACCGTGCAAGCAAACAACTGGACAACACTACAGATATCAAGATACTGAAAGAAGGTATTTCGCTGGTGTTCAATAAGTTTAAGCACATTATGCAGCAAAAAGGGCTGAAAGTAATGGAAGCGCAGAACGAAGAATTTAACCCCGACCTGCACGAAGCCATTACCGAGATACCCGCGCCAAATGAAAAAATGGTGGGCAAAATAATGGATGTGGTAGAAGCCGGCTACTACCTGAACGACAAGCTGATACGTCATGCTAAAGTTGTAGTAGGCAAGTAGTGCACAATACAAAACAACTAATCGCCTCGCTTACGGTACGCCAGTAGTACAAAAAGCGCAGGTTATTTAATAACCTAAATCGATAACGGCAAATCAGAAAACCCATTGTAAAGGGTATTCTGATTTGTTTGATTTTCGAGGTAAAGCCTCCCTAAGGGATTGACTTTTATATGGCAAAAAGAGATTATTACGAGGTGCTACAGGTGGCAAAGGGCGCCACCGCGGACGAAATTAAAAAATCGTACCGCAAAATAGCTATGCAGCACCACCCCGACCGCAATCCCGGCAATAAGGAATCGGAAGAGAAGTTTAAAGAGGCTGCCGAAGCATATGATATTCTGAGCAACCCCGACAAGCGCGCTCAGTACGACCGCTTTGGCCATGCTGCCTCTGGCGGCAATGGCGGTTTCGGCGGGCAGGGCCCGGGCGGAATGCGTATGGAGGATATCTTCTCCAACTTTGGCGATGTTTTCGGCAACGATATGTTTGGCAATATGTTTGGCGGTCAGGGCGGCGGCGGACGCCGTCAGGGTTCGCGCGGCGCCAACCTGCGCATAAAGCTGAAGATGGACTTTATGGAGATTGCCAACGGCGCTAACAAAAAAATAAAGGTTAAGAAACATATATCTTGTCAGCATTGCAATGGCAGCGGAGCTAAAGACAAAAACTCTATACAGAACTGCGGCACCTGCAATGGTTCCGGACAGGTGCGTAAAGTGACCAACACCTTCCTTGGCCAGATGCAAACCGTAGCCACCTGCCCCACATGTAATGGCGAAGGCAGCCAGATAACCCATAAGTGCGCACAGTGCAAAGGCGAAGGCCGACTGTATGGCGAAGAAACGCTGAGCCTGGATATACCGGCAGGCGTGCAAGACGGCATGCAACTGAGTATGCACGGTCGCGGTAATGCCGGCGAACGCGGCGGCCCTCCCGGCGATCTGCTACTGGTGGTAGAAGAAGAAAAACACGAACACCTCACCCGCAACGATCTCGATGTAATATACCAATTGCACATTTCGTTTCCGGAAGCGGTAATGGGCATGAATGCCGAAGTGCCAACAATAGACGGCAAAGCGAAAATAAAAATAGCCCCCGGCACGCAAAGCGGCGCCACCATGCGCCTGAAAGGCAAGGGCTTCCCTGCGTTCCAGAGCTACGAGCGCGGCGACGAAGTAATAAAAGTAAACGTATGGACGCCGCAACGACTGACCAACGAGGAGCGCGACCTGCTTGAAAAACTAAGTAAATCGCCAAATTTCAAGCCTGGCGCAGATCAGAAAGAAGAAAAAGACGACAAGAGTTTTTTTGGTAAAATAAAAGACGCATTTGGGAGCTGAGCAATCAGCTCCCTTTTTTTTGCTCTGGCGTCGCCTACCTGCTGCGTTCCATGAGCGTTGCAGTATGTAGCGGCGATGTGTGCGCTACATGGTAGTCGCGCGCTATCTCGGCATAAAATGCGGCAAATGTATCGTTGGCAAGGAACGATGAATCGAAACCGCAGAGCAGAATATAGTCCACCTTCACGCCCGACTGCTCCTCGTATCCCTTCAGGCTGGCATGCGGCGGCGTATGCTCAATACCCTGCCCTATACTCAAGTGATAATACGGATTCACTTCATTGCGCCACTGCAAAGGGAAATACCCCATATTCGCCTCATAATTATCCAGCATCACTACCGATTTATCGGCGGCTAAATAGTCGGCCGCGTGCGAAAACAGAAAGTTACGATCTGCTATCATGGCCGCATTGCGGCCTTTACCATTGGGCGCAAAATTGAGCGGCAATATTATAGCGCCTTCCTGTATCTGTACAGCCGCCGATGTATAATCGCTCACAGCCGCCGATGCCTTTACCTGACAGCTAATCCGTTCGGCGCTCATGCCGGCAAAGCAAAACAGCAGCACAAATGCAGCAATATTTTGTAAGCGATAATAACTTATACGAAACCGCGCAGCGGCAAAAACAGCTATGCTAATACCCGCTTCTATTACCAGATTAGGCGCTATTATCGCTTGCAGAGCTGCTTTGTCCTCGGCAGCCATACCTGAGGCTGTGTATAGGTACACAAGCTGCACTGCGGCCAAAGCCGCTATTGCAGTTGTAACCACGGCGGCGGTCTTATAGCTTACCACGCCTACCGGCATACGATAGGCAATGCAAAAGGCAATTAGCAAAAATATATACGGCTGCACCCGCATATTGATGAGTATAAGATGCCCTAAAAACGATTCGGGAACAAATAGGTACACAATAGCCGCAGCAGCCAGCGCAAGTAGCAGGCCATCGTATTTATGCGCTGCATGCCGGCGCGAAAAACCCGCCGACAGCACAATACCTGCTGCCAGCAATACGAGGCCCGCAACCGCTGCATATGGCTCCTCAGTATGCGTAAGGCTGACCAGGTACTTAAACTGAATCAACTCTATCAAGCGATACAAATGCGGTTGTAGGGCCATTTGCAATCCGCCCTGACTGTTTGTAAACCAAACCATTATGCCCAAATAGGGCAATACCAACACCGCAAGTAGCAGCCAATAACGCAACAGGTATCTGGATCCACGTAAATGGCGCGGTAACGCAGCGCTGTGCGATGCAACCATAGCTGCGCACGTAAACACAGCAAAACCAAACGACAACAGATGCGTAAAAAAGAGAAGCCCCGTACACAGAAAAAAAGGTACTGCTCTTACTACAGACACCCGCTGCAGCATCTTTATCCACACCCAGACAACCCAAAAATAAAAGGCTATACTAAACGTATAGTTGTAAAACCCCTTTGACAATGTGTGCGGAAACACAAATAACAAAATGACTAACGGCCAATACGTCTTTTCGCGCGCTATGGCAGACATAAGCGCATAGCCGCCGCCGACAAACAAAAGAACATAAACTGACAAAAACACCTTTTCGGCAACTACGCCATTCATAAAATACAGCATCCCCGCAAGCGCTGCCGACGATAGCCAATTGGGATTGGGCTGGTAGTGGAGCATATAAAACCTATTGTAGAGCGGTAGCTGCTTAGCCTGCCATATATCGTTGAGCATGCGGGCGTTATACAAATGGCATGGACCATCGCCAGTTAGGTAATATGCCGGCGCCCAAATGTGCAATAAGCATATCGCCACCCCAACGAGCAACAAATAAACGGGCATATTGCCAGCCGGCGAAAAACCAGACGAAAACTGTTTCTGACGCTCCATATTTTTCCTGCAACAATATAGGCAAATTACGGCCCGAAAATAAACCTAAGCGTCAGGCCTGCCTTAGTGGTAGTGGTAGGGTACGAGTTAGATACGTAAGGTATCGTCTGCTGCCTGTCGTAGAAGAAGTGCAAGGTTAGTTTCTGACTCACCGAATAGTCTATTGTCGGGCTAATGCGTATCACCTGCTGACCGCGGGAAGTAACGCCTATGTTGTTCGACAAGAAGGTATTGGTCGACTTATCGTCGCGGAAACCAAGATCGAATTTAAAGATCAATTCGTTGCGCAACTTGGTGACGCCCAGTATGCTGAACGGCAGTTTTATGCCCTTCTTACGGAACCCAATACCTATCACATACTCTGTGCTGGCATTCTCGCTTATCTGGTAGTCTATCAAGCTCAGACTCTGCATCTTCGACTTACGCACTTCAAACCTACCCGTCAGGTTGTTCTTAAAGCCCATATCGAAACCAATAAGCGGACTAAAAGCCTGCGATATAGTAACGTTAGGCACCTGGAAGAAGGGTATGTAGTTGTGCGAATTAGAATCTATAAACGATGGGAAGCCTAAACCATACAGATCGTTATACAGCAAGCTCGAGTTAAAGCCATTCAGTGACATTGTGCCGGTATAGGCGTGGTTCAATACAAAGCTCGACATAAATGTTGCGAAGAACGGTATCTTGCTTAGCCCGAAATAATTCACCTTCCAGTTGGGCATAGGCGTAAAATACCTGAACGGATTGTCGCTCACTTTTGTATGCTTATAGTCTATCAACGCCTGATCTTGAGCGCTCTTGCCCGAATAGGCAGCTATGAACGACGGCACCAGCACATCTTGCGAAAACTCCGTATACCCCTTCATGTATTTAGGATTCTTAGGGTCGGGTAGTCCGTTGGTATAAGGATTGCTTGTGCCCAACCTGCGCGATATTATTTCGCGGTTAGCCAAAAACTGCTTGTATACCTCCGAATTCACACCAGAGCTTTTGAACATGGTATTTACAGTAACATAGCTAATATTGAACGAGCCGGTCTCGTAGGCGCTAAAGTGGTTAAACTTACCTTTCTGGCCGGGTACGCCTGTGCCGGTATCGGCATATATCTCTGAGTGCGCCTTACTAAATGTTTGCGTTAGCGATAAGTCTATGCGGCAATCCTTAAATGGCTGCAGCGAAGCGCCCGCCGTAAGGTTGCGCGAATAAGTTTGTTGAAATTGTGCGTTGAAAAGAGAGTCGCGGGTAAGACGGCCGGCATCTGCTTGCGTAGCCAGCCAGTTGTAGTCGGGCTGGTAGCCGTATACAAAGTCATAACCGGGAGCTCCCGTGTAGTTATTTACACCCATAAACCGTGTGCTGTCCATCCAGCCCGGCAAAATTGTACCCGATGTCTGTGTATAATTCACCGTTACGCGGTTCAGCATCGTCAGAAATTTGCCTATGGCCTGCTCAGTAGGCGTCAGTTCTGGTATTTTGCCATGCCTTGCCTTACGTGCGGCTTTCCGCGCTGCCTTCTTCTTGGCTTTTTCTTCCTTCTTGCGGGCTTTATCCTGTGCTTTCTGCACCTCTACCAGCGAATCCAGTTGATCGTCGGTAAGGTTAGCAGTATTAATACCATTTATCAGAACGCCATTCTTGGCATCCTTACCATCTTCCGATTTTTTATCGGCATTATCGTCATTTGTGTTGCCGCCTTTCTTATTGTCTTTCTTGTTGTTATCTTTTTTATTGTCTTTTTTGTCGTCTTTCTTATCTGCGTTCTTATCGTCCTTTTGTGTCTGCGTATTCTTCTTAGCAGTATCGTTTTTAGCTACGCCCTTGTCTTTACCGTTCGGGTTAGATAGTCCTCCGGCTGCAGGCGGTCCGTTGTCTCCCCCGCCCTTTCCGGGTGGCAGTTCTTTTTGCAAATTGTTGTCCAGTCCGCCGGGTTTGCGCAAGTCTTTTATATTTTTTGGCGCGGGTTTTTCTTCCGGCGTCTTCACATTACTGCCCGATGTTGGCTTAGCGCCGCCCTTTACTGTTTTAGTATTCAGCGCCCTCAGCCATTTCGACTTGTTGTACAACTGGCTCATGTTCAGGTCGCCGGTCACAGTTTGGGTTTGGGTATTGCCTATCGTGTTGCCCAGCGAATGCGCTACTGGGGCCGCGCTCGTCCAGTTGTAATTGGTTTGATACCCCAGTCGCAAATTGATCCAATCGGTAATCGGCAGCTTGGCCAATGGCACATTGTACGACGTGTTGAACGTTTGCATGTACGATGTGTTGTGCCCAAACGACGTAATACCGCTCCACAGCGAATCTTTTTTCGCCTTGGTGTTCACCTCGCCATATGGCTGGTCTACCCGCGACATATTAGTGGCGGTATAGTCGAGCGATAACGACTTCATTAATTCCCAACGCAGCGTATAAGCTCTGTTCCAGGTAAAGTTCTTGAAGTAAGTAGCCGGTATCTGATAGTTGCTTCCGTCGCTTATAGTGCGCACCTGCGTTTTCTGATTAAGTTTCAGCAGATCGTTACGAAGCGTAAATGTAGAAGGCAAAGGATTAATATTAAAATCCTTTATCAGATTAAACCACTTCGACTTAGAGGTAATATACTTACGGAACGGCTCTATTGGCTTCGACTTTATGCTATACGTATAGCCTATATTCAATTTCTGTGTTTTCAGTTCATCCGACTGTATCAGCGGGTTGCGCTTAAACTGGTTGTTGTACGAATAGCTAAAGTCAAAATTCTTTACACTCCAGGGCATTCTGGGTTTTTGAGTCTGCTGGCTCGGATTTCCTTGTATCCTCACATTCGTGAGGTTCACACTGGTTATAGAGGTAAAGTCTTGAGCAACGTTCTTTATAGAGTCGCGGGCGCGGTTATTTCTTGCCGATGCTATTTCGTCATTGAGTTTCACATCCTGGTTGTATGGGTCGTACTTGGGCGTGCTCACATTTTCTGTGTAGCCCACATATAGCGGCAACGTCACGCCCCATGTCTTTGGCATTAGTTTGCCAAGGCCCAGGTTGGTAGATGTGTTCCATTGGTAGTAGTCGTCTTGCGAACGCTGCTGTATTTTCTGATCTATATTGCCATAGCCCTGCGTGTGCATACTGCCCGACACATTCAGGTTGCCCAGATCTGCAAGCTGCACTGCCACCTTGCCTGCTGCTGCATAACCGGCCTGATCGTTAATACCGGCCATCCTCATCTCATCAAACCAAGCCTCTATACACTTAGGCATTCCATCGTCGCCCGGTGTTTGTTGTGTCTTCTTCGGATTGAGTAAGCCCACCATAATGTTCTTTGCCCCCCCAATATTAGGGTTGCCTATTATCACTATTGTGTTTCCTTTCGAATCTTTGGTGTAATAGGGTATGTAGGTCAGCCAGCCCGCTGCATCGCGCGCCTTTTTTGCTTCCACCAGATCCTGCAATGCCAGGTTTAGCTGGTTTGCCGCAGGCCATATACCATTCACATCGCTCGCGCTGATATTAGGCTGAGTAATAGTGAGCGGCATGCGGTATTCGTAATAGTTGTTGGTAAAATCGCTGCCTATTCGTAAAAACGCCGATACGTCTGCATTGTTTACAGTGGGTTGCCCTACTTCCGACTCTGCATGTATAAACATACGCAGGTAGGAGTATTGGCGCATATCTACGTTCACTTCTTTAAACACAGCCCGCGCATCGCCATCCTGCAGCGCACATGCACGCAACGACAACGATTGCTCGTTGAGCTGTATAGTAGCCCCCTGCGATACCGTAGTCAACTGTCTTGTAACCCCGGGCGGTATTACGTAAGGCACCGGCTGGCGCGATCCGTTTTGTTCTATGCTTACAGATGTTACCGTAAAGTCGGTTAGTCCCTGATTTTGCTGCGGCATGTTTTCGCCGGGAGTAGTAAGCGAGTAGCGGAACGTTCTCCATTGGTTACGGCCCAGTTCCAGAGTTGCAAAACGGAGTATGGTACTGTCTTGCCAGCCATTGAGGAACATACGCATAAAGCGTATAGAGCGGAAATCTGATATACCGCCAATTTTATGATCGTAATTGCGAATGGGTATTTTAAACTGATACCAGCGTTCTTTCTCCGTAACGCCGTTAGGCAGTTTAACCAGCTTTTCCTGCACATTAATAATATTGTTCGAGCCCACCTGCATGTTGGGTTCAAAGTCTATGCGGTATTGAAAATAGCTTTCCGACTCATTCAGGGTATTATCTCGGTTTATATCCTCCGACTCGGGCAGCGTTGTAGACGATGTTGGGAACGCTGCCGTTGCCGCTGTTATCGGCGAGTTGCCCTGAGGGTTGTTAAATCGCTTATACCTTGTCAGCACACTTATTTTGTCGCTGTTCGATCCTCCGTATAGCGTATCTCTGTAAAACACATAGTCGTCGCTCGACGGGTCGGCGCTAAGCGACTGTAGTACCGATGGGTTCAGCGTCGGGTTTTGCCTTATCTGTTTCAGGAAGGCCGCAAACTGCGTCTGCTCGCTATACATGCCGGGATCGGCTTTGTTGGGCAATCCATCATACCCCACATCCTGCAATTCGCGCGCGGCCTGATCGTTATCAAAGGCGCGTGTTATCTGCTGACTGAATTTAGGCACATATCCCCAAGCGGTGGTATCCAGCTTCGTTTTGTCGAAAGGCGCAGGTATACCATTCTCAAAAAACAATCGCGAGTCTTTCAGTATGTCTTCAGATACGTTACCTAAGTTCAGATACAGCGACCCGCCGCCGCCAGCCGGGTTAGTATTGGTCAGGAACGGATCCATAACCCAAAACTGAATATACTCCACATTCGATGCTTCGAAATCTGTATTGTCTATTGCGCGTGTTATACCGCCCCATCTTGTACCCGGATTGGTAAGGCTACCATCGGGATTGAGGTTGGTGGCGTCAAAGTTATATGGTCCTCTGTCTTTGGGGTAAAAGCCAAGGTCGAAAGTGCTCAACGCATTAAGCAGCGGTTGCGAATTCAGGTTAGGAAACACATCCTGCTGTTGCACCATACGTATATAGTGCTGGTTAGGATCGTCTTTTACATACTTCGGCAAACTTCCTGGATCTACAAGCGTAGGCTCTATAGAATACCACGCCAGGCGGGCTCTGTTTTTACCATAAGCCAAATCATCGTTCTGCGCAGACTCCGGAAACAATATTTGCCCAAACTTATTGATAGCGCCGCGGGGCGTGCTTGCCAGCGCCCACGCCTGAGTTGGGTATTTCAGATCGTAGCTGCTGCTTGTACCTTCAAAGTTGTCTATATATACAGATCCCTCGGGGTCCAGCGCCTCTATTTGCTTTGGGTGGCCGGGCAGCAATCCCGCCACTTCCACATTTACATTGGTAAACGATGGAGCCGTAGTAGCATAGATAGGCAGCTTGTCGAGCGCGCGGGTTATCGCCGGCACCTCGCTCTGGTAGTTGGCATCCAGCCCTATTACCGTATTTTGTATAGGATCTTCGCCAAAGTTTACCTGCTGTGTAAACGGTCTTTCCTTGAGCTGCATGATAGTGCCGCCCAACGTAAGGTTCTTGTTCAGATAATAATCCAGACGGGCGCCCATAAAGTTCTGTTGCTGAAACCCGAACGTTGCATTATCCTCGTACTGAATATTAATTGGCACGCCCGAATTTAGGATACCCGTGTTGATGATCTTGATACGCCCTAAACCATAGTCGATAGTATAATCCTGATTCTCGACAAGTTTTGTACCTCCGGCAGCTACAGATACTGACCCGGGGGGAATATTAAATCCACCCAGAAAAATCTCGGACGACGATGACGACTTGTACGACCCGCGTAATATGAAACGGTCGTTTTGTTGCGACTGCAATGCAATGGTCTTGGTTGAGTCGTACAGTACCTGATAAAGATACTTACGGCGGAGCGCATAGGTATTTGGGTCGGTCGGTCCGGTTACAGACGGAGCAAGGTCGCTACCAAATGGCTCCAGTACAGGAAATATTACTTTGCCCTGCTGCGTATTGATCGTAAATCCCTCTACAAAATCGAACACCCCATCTGGCGATGGTTCATTTTGAGCATTAAGTCGGTCCAGATTCAACAAAGAAATAAAGGGCACACCCTGCTTGTCGCCTTCGGGCATGTAGCGTTTCTCCCCTCCACCGGGATCCTGATACAGGATATTCAGCGTAAAGTTATCTTTCGACACACCGAAACCACCCAGCGCATACACATTCTTCATCATCAGGTCCCACACCGGCAGACTGGGACGCGCCGATGTACCCTTCATCAATTTCAAAAACAACACCTTGGGATTGGATGTGTCTGGCGGAAGATCGGCCGCAAACTCACCTACCTGATACACTTTACCTTTATAAGTATACCGATAGGCAACACCTAAAACTTCGTCAGAGTTGAGCTGCGTGTTGAGCATGATATAGCCCAATTGCGCATTAAACGAAAACTCCGACGGGCTCAGCTGCCTTGCGGTAGTATGTTCATAATCTTGCCCTTGCTGCAAGCCCAGCGGTATCAGCGCATTTACGGCAAAGCTCTGTTGCCTACCATTGGGGTTGTGTTGCAATTGCTCGTACAGGCGGTTGGCATTATTATCGGGCAATCCGTTACGAACTCCGCTGTTCGGATTGTACAATGATTGATGGTAAGGATTGGCTTCGCCAAGATCCATAAAGCACAACACATCGCGCACACCTGTTACAGCGCCGGTACGGTTAGTTACCCAAACCTCTATTTTATTGATCGTAACCTGCGAATTGATTCGCGGAAATTCTTTGAGCGCATTATTATAATTATCTCTGAAATAATGCCCGAGCAAAAAGTCTTTGTTCTCTTCGTAGTTATTCGCCTTTATAGCTATTTGTTGCGCCTGCGCGCCGCCTTGTACCGTGAGGCTCTTACGCTGCGACTTTTGTTGCGATACTATGCCCGTTACCCACAGCTTACCAAATTGCAACTGTAGCTTTAGACCAAATAACGACTGAACACCGTTGATAAGATTGCTTTTCAGAGGGAAACTGACGTTTCCTGCTTCTATCTTTTTCAGCATCTCGTCCTCTTTGCCACTATAATCCAGCTTCTGAACATTCTGATAGTCGAACGTTGCCTTTGTATTATTGCTAATATTGAGTTTCAACTTATCGCCTACTGTCGCCAGCAGATTGATGTTCATCTGCATATCAAAGTCGAACACGCCATATTTCTGCGCCCTTTGGGTAAGCGTAGGGTTCTTTATATTCTGCCAGTTACCGCCAAAGGTTACATCCACGTTACCCTGGGGTTTTACTTGCAAAGCATCGCTTCCAAAAATACGATTGAACAGCCCTTCCTTATACATCTGCGGCAGCTCTGGCGTTTTGTTAAACAGCATCAGGCTCGCCAATCGACGTTGCCAGTAAGCGTCTTCGTCTTGTTTGCCGCGGTATTTAGTGTATTCGTCAAGCGTCAGATAGGTAGGATTACGCAAAAATTCACCGCCAATTTTCTCGTTATAATTATATCTGTTGTTAGCGGGATCGTACTCAAAACCCTTACGCACATTACGCGGATCGTTAAGATCCAGCGAACGGGGCGTTCTGTAATCGGTATAAGGATCGCCAGTTTTGTCTCTTAGCGGAAAGTGGAGCGAATCGTTGATATTCTTAATAAGCGGCTTAGCTACTTCCGGGCTATCTACATCAGGCGCAAAAAGGTCATAAAATGGGTAGTAGCTTCCGGCAGCAGCGTGCGACAACGCTGTGGCCAGAGCCATAAAAAATAAAAACTTATACCCAATATTACTCTTCCCCTTCAAGTGCTGTTTTTTTGGATTTTTTTACAATGCGCGTAACGCCTGTTTTATGAGTTGCTCAACGGTCAACGAACCTGCATCTTTAATTTTTTTAATTGCAGCCTCTGCAACACCTTTGTTGATACCCAGATTAACTAAAGCTATTAACGCATCTTCCTGTGTTGTATTGTGTTTTACAATTGTGGGAGAAGACGAATTTTTAAGATTAGATAACTTGCCTTTTAACTCCAAAATTATTCTCTGCGCAGTTTTACTGCCTATACCTTTTACTTTTTCCAGTGTCTTCACATCGTCGCCGGCTATAGCAGCTATCAGCTCATCGGTATTTAGCGACGACAAAATGATCCGTGCAGTTACTGCCCCCACACCGTTTATGGCCAATAACTGCCTGAATGTAGATCGTTCTTCCTCGTCATAAAACCCGAACAACGCCCAGGCATCCTCCTTTATTTGCAGATGCGTATACAACCTGCACTTTTCCAAATGCTGCATCTTGGCATAAGTTTGCAGCGTTATGCTCAATTCATAGCCAACGCCATGTACCGACATATACACGAGTGAGGGTGACTTATACACCAGGTCGCCTTCCAGAAATGCAAACATTTATGCTATATTTTGAAATTTTACGTAATTAAAAGCCATAAAAAAAGGCATGATCGCTCATACCGGGCGAAAGGTACAAAAATAATACGAGCGCCGGGAAAGTTACCTCAACATCCAGTTTTAAATGACGGTAACAAAATTATGTAAAAAGCTATGCACCAGAAAAATCATTTTATTTGGCGGCCTGATATAGCTGCTTGCGCAATCAATTGCTGATTTTAAACTGATAGTTAATAATAAAAAACATTTCAATATTTCATCAATTTTTAATTGCTTTTCCTACCTTAGGGTAATTATTTCAAATCTCAAAAACCAATATTGTTATGATTACCAAACTCTTATGTACTACTTTAGTCGCCGGGCTTGTCGGCGCGTCTGCATTTGCGCAATCTGTTTTAACCGGCGCTAACTTCAATCCGGTTGCATTCGATGTTTATGTGTCCAATGTGTGCAATACTACCGGCGTTACTCCGGGACCGCGTGGAGCAAATATCACCTGGAGCTTTCTAAGTCTTACACCTTCGTCTACTATGCCGCCTGTCGACACCGGTATTGCTACGCCCTGCATGCTGGCAAGTCATTGTGTGAGCGGCGCTACCTTCGGTATCAATAACCCTACCGGAACAGTAACAAACAGCATTTTTGCCGATGCAACAAAACTGACACAAATGGGCGTCTACCTCAGCTCTACCGAAAACTCAACTTATACCAACCCAATGGATCAACTACGCTATCCGTTTACTTACCTCGATAGTTTTGTAGATTCGTATGCTGGTGTGGTTACTTTTCTTGGCCTAACAGGTTCGCTGACCGGCAATAATACAGTAGTATGCGACGGTTACGGTACATTAAAAGTGCCAGGAAAAACATTCAATAATGTGTTGCGTGTGCATAGCATGCAAAAATATATCGACAGCGTAAGTCTTGTTGGCACAATGATCGATTCGTACCTCGTAAATAGCTACACATGGTATATGCCCGACTACCATAGCGCACTAATGACCATAAATACACTTACTCAATTGAGTACAGGCACAGAAGTACAAAAATTGGTTTCCTATACAGCAAAATCACTGTTGGCTACGCCAATGCAAGAAAATGCAATACAAGCTATTGAAATATTCCCCAACCCAGCTTCCAACCAATTGTCTGTAAAATTCAATACTACAATAGCTGAACCAGTAACCGTCAGCATTAGCGACATGCTTGGCAGAACTGTAATAAGCGACGAGGCGCCTACAGGAGCATCCGTACGAACATACAATGTCGAAAAGTTTAGCCGCGGAATGTATATCGTAAAAATGCAAAGCGG
>CAZLPE010000093.1:5116-15027 GCA_964561325.1 uncultured Flavipsychrobacter sp. | reverse complement strand
ATATAAATGCAATGAAAGAAATAGGGTGACTAAAAATGAAATAGAAGCTCTTTATTTACAATTCTGCATAAATAAATGGATAGTTGGTTTCTGTCGTTTATTTTTGCTCATTATTTTTACTTATGAAGGTAACCATCGACAACATCTCTATTGATGTTCCTGCAAATACTACTATTCTGAATGCTGCGCGTATGATAGGCGGAGACGTTACTCCGCCGGCTATGTGCTACTACAGCAAGCTGGAAGGCAGCGGCGGCAAATGCCGCACCTGTCTGGTAGAAGTAAGCAAGGGCTCTGAAAAAGACCCACGCCCCATGCCCAAGCTGGTTGCCAGCTGTCGCACTACGATCATGGATGGCATGGAGGTGAAGAACATAACATCTGAAAAAGTGGTGGAAGCCCGTAAGGGTATTGTGGAGTTTCTGTTGCTCAATCACCCGCTCGACTGTCCGGTTTGCGATCAGGCCGGCGAGTGCGATCTGCAAAATCTGAGCTACGAACATGGCAACGAAGCCACCCGCTACGAGTTCAAACGCCGTACGTTTGAGAAAGAAGATATAGGGCCGTTCATATCGCTGCACATGAACCGTTGTATCATGTGTTTCCGTTGCGTGTTTACCGCCGATCAGCTTACCGAAAGGCGCGAACATGGCATACTGGAGCGCGGCGACCATGCCCAGATCAGCACCATGCTTAATAAATCGCTGGATAATGAGTTTATAGGCAACGTAATAGACGTGTGCCCGGTAGGCGCGCTTACCGATAAAACTTTCCGGTTTAAAAATCGCGTATGGTTTACCAAGCCAATGGATGCGCACCGCGACTGCCCAACTTGCTCGGGCAAAGTAAGGCTATGGATGCGCGGCGAAGAGGTATTTCGCGTTACGGCCCGCAAAGATCAGTGGGGCGAGGTAGAGGAATTTATCTGCAACGATTGTCGCTTTCATAAAAAAGAAACTAAAGACTGGGTAATAGAAGGGCCGAGCGTGGTGAAAAGAAGCAGCGTAATAGCGCAGGGACACTATGTGGGTACCGTAAAAACACCGGTGCTTATTGATAAAGTGATAGGAAAAGACCCTAAGTTTTTGATGAACATTCACGATGTGAGCGATGTGAACAAGCCGAACATAGAACTATCGAGGATTAGTGGGCCTGCCCATTCTGATGACTTTAAAGGTAAGTAGTAACTGCCCCCAAAGGCTGCTGTTACAGTTGATTTCGTTTGCAATACAAGGCACGCAGATGACATACAAATGGCAACTGGGCGCTTACGACAGCGGTTATAACGGGTTGGGATGGTGAATAGATATGGAAGAGACGAAAAAATGCGGCAAATAACATCGAATTAAACACTGATTTTTTAACTAACTAAACTACTTTTGCGCAACTATGCTGTTATTGCAAATAGACACAGCTCTAATATTAGAAAAAGTAATCCTCATTTCAGTTATTTTGATGGGGTCGCTGGGTATAGCTATGTATGCCACGTGGGGCGAGCGTAAAGTAGCCGCTATAATGCAAGATCGTCTTGGCCCAAACAGGGCGGGTCCGCTGGGCTTGCTGCAGCCGCTAGCCGACGGTCTGAAATTGTTTTTTAAGGAGGAGATCATCCCAGATCGTTCCACCCGTTTCATTTTTATTCTTGGTCCGTGTCTGGCAATGCTAACCGCATTGATGACGAGTGCCGTGGTGCCATGGGCGCCCGATTATGTTACGGCAAGCGGCCATGCCGTGAAGTTTCAGGTGGCCGATGTGAGCATAGGTATATTGTTTGTTTTTGGCGCTGTGAGTCTTGGCGTATATGGAGTAATGCTGGGCGGATGGGCGTCGAACAACAAGTTTTCGCTATTGAGTAGTATCCGCGCTGCGTCGCAGGCTATCTCTTACGAGCTTGCGCTGGGTATAAGCCTGATCGCGTTGCTTATGATGACCGGTTCGCTGAGCCTTCGTCAGATAGTAGAGCAGCAACATGGTTTCTGGAACGATGGCTATTTTACCTGGAATGTATTTAAACAACCCCTTGGCTTTATAATATTCCTGGTTTGTTCGTGCGCCGAACTGAACCGAGCTCCGTTCGATCTGCCGGAGTGCGAAAGTGAGTTGAACATGGGCTACCATCAGGAGTATTCCTCCATGAAATTGGGTTTTTACCTGTTCTCTGAGTACATCAACTTGTTTATAAGTTCTTGTATTTTGGTTACGCTTTATTTTGGCGGATACAATTTCCCCTTTATGGATAGCGTGCTTACAGCTGTTGGTCCCTTGCTGTTTTCTGTTATTTGTATATTGGTGTTGGTGTCTAAGGCAGTGGGTATGGTACTGTTTTATATGTTCATCCGCTGGACGCTGCCCCGTTTCAGATTCGACCAATTGATGAAACTGGGATGGCGCTCGCTGATACCGCTTGCGCTGGTGAATATGCTGATAACAGGCGTTGTTATACTTTGGTTTCTTAAAAAATAGTCGATTTATAGTATGCTTACCCTTCAACAAATAAAAGATACGGTGGCGGGCTATTTTATTGATAAGCCTGTGAAGCGAGTATTTTTATTTGGTTCGTACGCCAGAGGTGATGCAAAAGAAGGAAGCGATGTTGATTTGCTAATAGAATATGATGAGAGTAAGGTGAGATTAAGCCTTTTCGACGTTTTGAAATTTAAGATCGGGTTAGAGGAAAGGCTACAAACAGCGGTAGAACTTGTTGAAGAAGCTTATTTATATGAGGGCTTCAGAAAGACGGTAAATAGAGATAAATGCCAAATTTATCCGGTATGATAAAGGATGATGAACAACTTTTGCGCTTTGTATATGAGCAAATTGTAACACTTGAAACTTATTATACCGAGGTAGATGAACTGGTGTTTTTGGAGGATACTATATTGCAAGATGCTTGTTTGATGAAATTGCTGGTTATTGGGGAGTATACTTCAAAGTTATCAGAAAGTTTCAAAGACAGGTTTACAGAAGTAGAGTGGCAGATTTTAAAGGCGGCGCGTAATTATTACGCTCATGCGTACGGAAGTATAACATGGTTGAAAGTTTGGAATGCACTAACAAAGAACATTCCGGATCTTAAACGCAAATTTGAAAACATTATAGAAGTGTTAGAATCGGAAAAACAAAATGCAAAAACTAACCAATAAAGCAGTACAGATAGACCGTAGCCCGATGACATTGGGCGAAAAGGTATATCTTCCTTCTATAGCCAAGGGGCTAAGTATTACGCTTGGTCATATATTCAAGAAAAAAATTACTACAAGCTATCCCGAAGAAAAAAGACCATTCAGTCCGGTATTCAGAGGGTTGCATATACTAAACCGCGACGAAACAGGCGCAGAGCGCTGCACAGCCTGCGGTCTTTGCGCATTAGCGTGTCCGGCAGAGGCTATTACTATGGAAGCAGCCGAACGCAAACCCGGCGAAGAACACCTGTATCGCGAAGAAAAATATGCTGCACGCTATGAGATCAATATGCTGCGTTGCATTTTTTGCGGCTATTGCGAAGAAGCCTGCCCTAAAGACGCAGTTTATCTTTCGGAAACAGTTATGCCGGCAAGCTACGATCGCAAAAACTTTATTTACAAAAAAGAAGACCTGCTGATTCCTAACCCTAAAACTAAGGAGAGCAAATAACCATGGGCATTTACGATATTATTTTCTGGATTTTGTCTGCTATTGCCGTTGGCTGCGCGCTGGGTGTTATCCTTAGTCGCAACCCGGTAAACAGCGTTATGTTTCTTATCCTTACCTTTTTTGCCATTTCGGGGCATTATATACTGATGAATGCACAGTTTCTGGCTATCGTCAATATAATAGTATATGCCGGGGCAATAATGGTGCTTTTCTTGTTTGTGATCATGCTGATGAACCTAAATGCCGATGTGGAGCCCCAAAAAGGGCAGTTGGTGCAATTGGCGGGGGTGATATCGGGCGGAGTATTATTTCTGGTGGTGCTGGCTGCTATAAAAACCGCCCGTCCATTGGAAATAGACCAATCGGCTACCGAGATAGGACTAATTGATAATTTGGGTAAGGTGCTGTTCACCAAGTTTGTATTGCCTTTCGAAATCAGTAGCGTGCTGTTTTTGAGCGCTATGATAGGAGCCATAGTTATTGGTAAGAAAGAAGATACCAAACAGCAGGGATTGCAAAAAGACAACAACTAAAATTGCTGCATAGCAGCGCACAGTATTTTTAATCAATAGCAGGGCTTAGGTTCTGCAATAAATACCCTGAAGGGTGTACAATATGCCGGTAAATTCAACACATTATCTGTTTCTGAGCCTGCTCCTGTTTTCAATAGGTATCATGGGTGCGCTCATTCGCCGAAATGCAATCATCATTTTTATGTGCATAGAGCTGATGCTCAATGCCGTAAATCTGCTGTTGGTAGCCTTCTCTAAGATCTTTGGCGATGCCGATGCGCAGTTGTTTGTGTTTTTTATAATGGTGGTGGCGGCGGCCGAAGTAGCTGTGGGGCTGGCGGTGATAGTAATGATGTACCGAAAAGTGCAGTCGGTAGATATTAATATACTCAATAGATTGAAGCACTAACGGAAAAGCAACGCACAGCTACAAAATGGTAAAGCCTAATGAAGTTAGCGATACCAGACGAGAAACTTATTGAACAATTACAGTAAATCAGGGTTTATAAACATTATATGGCAAATTACGTTTACTTAGTACCATTATTTCCTTTGATCGGATTTCTGATCAATGGCTTGCTATGGAAGAAAATGCCTAAAACGGCTGGCGGCGCTGTTGGCTCTTTAGCCATTCTTGCATCGTTTGTTGTTTCTTTACTTATATTCTTAGAAGTAAAAGCTCCCGGCTATCATCAAGACCCTATTGTTCTGTTCGATTTTATCAAATCAGGCGATTTCAGCATACCGTTTGCCTTTCAGGTCGATGCGCTTTCATCGCTGTTTCTACTCATTATTACAGGCGTAGGTTTCCTCATTCACGTTTATTCTACCTCCTATATGAGTCACGACGAGGGCATGGTCAAGTACTTTGCCTTCCTTAATTTGTTCGTGTTTTTCATGTTGTTACTGGTTTTAGGGGCCAATTACCTCATTATGTTCATAGGTTGGGAGGGCGTAGGGCTCAGTTCTTACCTGCTTATAGGTTTTTGGTTCAAAAACAGAGATTATACCAATGCCGGTAAGAAAGCCTTTGTGATGAACCGTATTGGCGACCTTGGCTTCCTTGTGGGTATGTTGCTCATTTTATACAATTTTCATACGCTCAGCTATGCCGATTTCTTTGGAAAACTACACGAGTCGCAGGCAGGCGTATCGGCTTCTACCTTCAACTGGATTGCGCTGTGTCTGTTTATAGGCGCTACCGGTAAGAGCGCACAGATACCATTGTACACCTGGTTGCCAGACGCTATGGCGGGACCTACTCCAGTATCGGCGCTTATACATGCCGCTACCATGGTTACGGCGGGTATATACATGATAGCCCGCAGCGGCGCCCTATACAGCCTTACCCCCGGTATACTGCATATAGTAGCTATTACCGGATTGGCAACAGCTATTGTGGCTGCAACCATAGCTATAAAGCAGTACGATATTAAAAAAGTACTGGCTTACTCTACCGTTAGTCAGTTGGGCTTTATGTTCTTGGCATTGGGCGTGGGCGCATATACTACAGCTGTGTTTCACGTTATGACGCACGCCTTCTTCAAAGCATTGTTGTTCCTTGGTTCGGGTAGCGTAATACATGCTATGGGCGGCGAACAGGATATACGCAAAATGGGCGGCTTAGGCAAGCATATGCGCATCACTCAGGTTACATTCCTTATAGGTTGTCTGGCAATATCGGGTGTGCCGGGTTTGTCTGGCTTCTTCTCTAAAGACGCTATACTATCGGCTGCATTTGCACACGACCCAATACTGTATTATTTGGGTATAGTTGCTGCTATGATGACGGCGTTCTATATGTTCCGTCTGTACTTCCTTACATTCAATGGTTCGTTCCGCGGCACACACGATCAGGAACACCACCTGCACGAAAGTCCGGTGGCAATGACCATGCCGCTGATAGTATTGGCCATACTATCTGTAGTGGGCGGATATGTGGGCTTGCCTGAGGTAATGAGCGAGCACAATGCGCTCGATGCCTACCTTAGCCCTGTGGTTACCAACCTTGGCGAACACCATCTATCGGCTGGCCTTGAGTGGACGCTGATGGGTGCATCGGTAGTAGTATCTGTTATAATGATAATAGTAGCCTATGTTATGCATCGCAAACCAGTGTTTGCTGATAACACCGGACTTGCGAAAATACTGGAGAACAAGTGGTATGTAGATGAACTGTACAATGCAATTATTGTGCGCCCTATGGCTACATTGTCGGATCTGCTTGATAAATTTGCAGAAAGAAGAGGTATAGACGGCATGGTAAACGGCGTAGGTAAATCTGTGAAGTGGGGCGGCGACAAATTGAGGTTGTTGCAAAGCGGTCAGGTAGGTTTCTACATCTTTATGATGGTGTTGGGTATTGTGGCGCTGCTTACTTTAAGTTTTTTCTGGATTAGATAATTACAAACCGGACCGGCGGTGCATCGCTGGTCTGCGGCTATAGTTGATGCGTTTTTTAGGAGGCGCCATGCATATCGCTTCTACTTTTATTTGACTTGCTATTATGGTTCTATTATTGCTTATACTTATTCCATTACTGACGGGTATTCTATCCTTTGCCCTCAAGGGCGATGGGGTTAAAACGCTCGCATTAATAAGTTCTATGGCTACGTTGGCTGTATCGGGCTACGTTAGCGGCGCCAATTTTACCGCGCCCCTGGCCTACAACCACGACTGGATTCCAGCTATCGGAACAACTATCAGCCTCATTGCCGATGGCATGAGCAGCATGCTGTGCCTGCTTACAGGTATAGTAGTGATGGTGGTAATGATAGCCAACAGCAATAAAGAAACGCCCAATGCCGGTCCGTTTTACGGATTTATGTTGCTGGCGCAGGCGGGCCTGATGGGCGTGTTTTTGGCGTCGGATGCGTTGTTGTTTTATGTGTTCTGGGAACTTGCTTTGATACCTGTTTACTTCCTCTGCTCGAGCTGGGGCGATGAAAAACGCATAGCTGTCACTTTCAAATTCTTTATCTACACCTTCTTAGGCAGCCTTATGATGTTGGCCGGCCTCATATTTCTGGTTATGCAGATGCCCGAGGGACACACCAGCTACGCATGGACAGACATAGTGGCTACAGGCAAAAGTCTTGCGCCCGGCGTACAGCAATGGTTATTCTGGTTGTTCTTCATAGCGTTTGCTATCAAGATGCCTATCTTCCCGTTCCACACCTGGCAGCCCGACGCTTACGAACAATCGCCTACTCCGGTAACTATTATACTTAGCGCCCTGATGGTGAAAATGGGTCTGTTTGCGGTGCTGCGTTGGTTGCTGCCCGTATTGCCGGCAGGCGTGGCTTATTGGTCAGACACCGTTATAGTACTTTCTGTGATAGGTATTGTGTATGCATCGCTCATAGCTATTGTTCAAACCGATATCAAGCGCCTTATCGCCTATTCATCTATTGCCCACATGGGCTTGATGAGCGCTGTGGCTTTTACACACAGCTCGATAGGTATGCACGGCATTATGGTGCAAATGTTCAACCACGGTATCAACATAACAGGTATGTGGCTGATAGTGAGCATGATAGAAAACCGCTGGGGCACACGCGACATGAGCAAGATGGGCGGTATGGCCACATCGGCTCCGCAAATGGCTATTGCTTTGGTAATAATATCGCTGGCCAATATTGCATTGCCGCTTACCAATGGTTTTGTGGGCGAGTTTATGCTGTTCAATGGTTTGTTCCGCGCAGACACTACCGGACATTTCATTGTAATGGTTGTAGCAGGGCTTGGCGTTATATTGGGCGCAGTTTATACCCTCAATATGGTGCAGAAAGCCGCTTATGGCGAGGTGACAAAAATGGCGATAAATAAAGACCTGAGCGTTAATGAATATGCCGGGCTGGCTATCATTATCAGTCTGGTAATATTCCTGGGCGTTTATCCTAAGCCGCTGCTCGACCTCACCGCAGGTATAGCAAGCGCAATCGTAAATTAAGTTGCCGGCCGAAAGGCAGGGTATAGGTAATAAAATTATTAATTAATACGCCGCAGGCGTTGATCGTTTCAACAGCTGCGGGGTTTAAAAGCCGCTCAAGGGTTTTTGGTATATGAAGGCAATTATTGCTACAACGATTTTTGGAATTATAATGATGTTTACCAGCGTAATGGTAAGCAACAAGAAGAGCGTGGCCGCTATTGCTGTCGGGCTTTTTGCAGCTTTGCTGGGCGTTAATATATTTGAACTGTACACATGGGAACATGCGGCAACGCCCGGTCCTCAGTTGTGCTACGGTATGCTGACGCTCGATCATACCAACCTATGGTTTAATACGCTGATGACCGGCTGCTCATTGCTCTACGCATTGCTTATGGCCAAAGAGATTCAGAAGGTAGGCGCTTATGTAGCCGAATATTTTGCCCTTATTTTCTTCATATTGTGTGGTTTGTATCTGCTTTCTTCGTTCAATAATCTGCTGATGTTGTTCATAGGCATCGAAATCCTCTCTATACCGCAATACATACTGGCTGGCAGCGACAAGCGCAACCTGAAGAGCAGCGAGGCATCGCTCAAGTACTTTCTCATGGGCTCATTTACTACGGGTATATTGCTTATGGGTATTACGCTTATATATGGCGCAGCCCGCTCTTTCAATACCGCCGACCTTGTAGCTATACTACATACAGATACCCTCAATCCGCTGGCGCTTGCCGGTATAATGTTCCTGATGATAGCGCTGGCTTTCAAAGTATCGGCTGCGCCCATGCATATGTGGACCCCCGATGTGTATGACGGTGCGCCCACGCCATTTACAGCCTATATGTCTACGATAGTAAAGGCAGCGGCTTTCTTTGCTTTCCTCCGCTTATTCAAAGATTCGTTTGGCAACCTCAGCGACCATTGGCGTTTGGTGATGGCAGTTATTACTGCCGCTACCTTGCTGGTGGGTAATATTACCGCTGTGTTCCAACAGAGCGTGAAGCGTATGCTGGCCTATTCGTCTATAGCGCAGGCTGGCTTTATGTTGTTTGCCATACTGGCGTCTAACAGTAAATCGTGGGATAGTATAATACTCTATGGCGTAGCCTATAGCGTGGCCACCATCGGTATGTTTGCCGTACTGGTAAAGCTGAAAGACTATACCTACGACGGATTTAACGGATTGGCAAAAAAAGACCCCCTATTAGCTTTTGTAGCAACAGTATTTTTGTTTTCGCTGGCCGGCATCCCACTCACTGGCGGCTTTATGGCTAAATATTATGTATTGCTGGCCGTAGTGCAGCAGGGTTCGTTGTTGTGGTTGGTAATATTTGCGCTGCTTATGGCTGCGGTGAGCGTTTATTACTACTTCCGCGTAATAATGGCGATGTACTTCAAGTCCGGCGACGCCGAGCTCAACTCGCCTGTTAGCAGTACCGATAAGCTATTGCTACTGGCAACCTGCCTTGTGGTGATATTGCTGGGCGTACTGCCTCAGTTAGTATTAGGCTAATAAAACAATATTATTATCTGTAACCCTGAATAGTTGGTGTGAGCCATTTATTCGGGGTTTTTGGTTTTGTGCGTATGCAGCTATTTGTACAAGAAGAAGCGAGCTAAACTTATAGCAGTGTTTGAGATAAGTAAGTACATTTGTAGGAGTTATTTTTCTTCACTGCTACAATCGACTATACAAACAAAATTATGGATGATTCAATAAAGTACATATCTAAGGTGGAGATAAAAAACCTCTGGGGTAGGTATGATTTGGTTTGGAATCTGGAACCGGGTGTTAATGTATTGTCGGGTATAAACGGTAGTGGGAAAAGTAC